>QHTP01000010.1 GCA_003220855.1 Gemmatimonadota bacterium | reverse complement strand
TGACGAAGAGCGAGGCGACGGAATCGATCCGTGGGTCGAGGCCCGCGGCGATCCGCCGTTCGATGCCCCGCATGTACGCCTCCGCCGCCGCGAGGTACTGCTCCGCGGAAAACAGCAGCGTCACGTTGATCGGCACGCCCGCGTAGGTTGACTCCTCGATGGCCGGAACGCCTTCGGGCGTGCCTGGAATCTTGATGAAGAGATTGGGACGTTGTGCCCGGCCGTGCAGTTGAGCCGCCGCCCGTACGGTGCCGGCGGTATCGTTGGCCAGGAGCGGCGACACCTCCAACGATACCCAGCCGTCCACGCCGCCAGTACGGTCGTGGACGGGGCGGAAGAGATCGGCGGCGCGCACCAGGTCCTCGATGGCGAGCTCGAAGAACAGCGTTTCACCCGATTTGCCCTCGGCCGCCATCCGGTAGATGGCGCCGTCGTAGACGTCGCCATTCTTGATGGCGTGGTCGAAGATCGTGGGGTTGGAGGTCAGTCCGGTCACCGACAGCTCGCTGATGTAGTGCTGCAGGGTGCCGTCGTTCAGGATGCCGCGGGTGATGTTGTCGAGCCAGAGGCTCTGACCGAGCTCGTGCAGCTGTCGTGTCGTTTTCATCGTTCGTCCTCTTGCAAACGCCTGGCGGTGGCCGCACCAACCACGGCCGGGAGATCGCGGGTGACCAGATCGCCGATTCGCTCGACCGTGAGATCGGCCGCGGGATAGACGGTGAGGGTGTGGCGGTCGTGCGCGTAGTGTCCCTGTCGGGGGAACACCGTCGTCACGCGGTCGCGCCAGACCTTCTTTATCATCGCGAGGATGCGCAGCTTGTCGTCTATCATGACATAGTGGCGGGCTGGATAGCGCGCCGCGACCGGATCGAGCATCTGTTCCTTATGGATGTAGATCAGCACCCGGCCTTCCACCGCCGCCCAGAGCCCGGAGCGCTGGATCTTGCGCGGCTGGAACACCACGTCGCCATCCGACAGAATGACCGTCAATCCCCAGGTGCGCAGATGGCGGATGACGTCGAGCGCGCCGGGATACAGCCGGCTCGCGAACGGATAGTCGACCAGAAACGACGACATCAAGAGCACCCGAGTGTCGCTGATATCTTCCAACCGGTAGCGCTGCAACGCGCCCAGGTAGTCGACGTACCCGAGCTCGCCGCGCAGTTGTTCGAGGATCGCCCAATACCGGTCCCGGCTCGCGGGCCCGAACTCTCGTACGAGGTGATCGCGGAGATCCTCCGCCACGCGGTCGTTATCGAGCAGCGTGTTGTCGCAGTCGAGGAGGAACACGACGTCATCGGGCGTGGTCACGCGGTCGGCCCATCGGGCGTGGGGTTGTACCAGCGGCCGGGTGGCGCGATGAGCGCGTCGGCCCGCTTGGGTCCCCACGTGCCGCGCTGGTACGGGAGCGCCCGGGGATGGGTCTTGAGAACGGGCTCGACCGCCGCCCAGGCCGCCTCGACCGCGTCCTCGCGTGTGAAGAGCGCCCCATCGCCGATCATGGCATCGGTCAACAGGCGCGCGTAAGGCGCTTCCGCCCCCACGAGTTCCTCGACCAGGTAGAGCTCCCGTTGGTCGCCGACGAACTCCTTGCCCGGGTGCTTGACGCGGGCGGCCAGCGCGACCGCGGCGTTGGGGGAGAGCCGAAACCGCAAATAGTTCGCCGGGCCGGGCGTCGGGGCCGAGTCGGCGAACAACCGCGTCGGCGGTGGCTTCAGCTCGACCAGCACCTCGGCGGCCGTCTCGGGGAGGCACTTTCCGGAACGCAGGTACCACGGCACACCCTCCCACCGCCATGAGTCGATGAAGAGTCGCACGGCGCAGAAGGTCTCGACGTCGGAATTGCGCGCCACGTGCGGTTCCTTCCGGTAACCGGCGTATTGACCGCGCACCAGGTCACTCGGCTCGAGCGGCCGCATCGCTTCGAAGACGTTGGCCTTCTCGGTGTGGACCGCTCCATAATCCCGGCTGACCGGCGGTTCCATGGCCAGGAGCGCGACGACCTGAAACAGGTGGTTTTGAATCACGTCTCGCAGGCATCCCGCGGTCTCGTAGAACGCGCCGCGGCCGTTCACGCCGAACTTCTCGGCAAGGGTGATCTGGACGCTGGCGACGTAGTTACGGTTCCAGATAGGCTCGAGGAAGGAGTTGGCGAAGCGGAAGTAGAGGATGTTCATGATCGCCTCCTTCCCCAGGAAATGGTCGATTCGGAAGATCGCGTCCTCGGGGAACACCGCCCGCGCGACGGCGTTGAGCTGGCGCGCGGAGGCCAGATCGCGTCCGAACGGCTTTTCGACGATGACCCGCGCCTGGTCCGCCAGACCGGCGGCGCCGAGTCCCTGGATCACCGTGGCGAACAGCGCGGGGGGAATGGCGAGGTAGTGCAGGGGGCGTCGCGCGTTCCCCAACGCACGCTTGAGCGCCGCGAACGTCTCCGCCTTGTTGTAGTCTCCGGGCACGTATCGGAGGAGGGACAGGAGGCGGCTGAGCGCTCGCCGCTCCACGGCAGCGCCGGACCGCTTGATGCTGTCGGTCGCCCGTTTGTGCAGTTGCGCCACACTCCACGGGCTGGAAGCCACTCCGACCACCGGAACGCGGAGTACGCCCCGCTGGACCATCGCGTACAGCGCGGGGAAGATCATCTTGTGGGCGAGGTCGCCTGTGACGCCGAACAACACTAGCGCATCGGACGATGGCGGGCGGTCAGTCATCGAGCCCATCTCGGGCAAGCAGTATGGCGCTCGATCGGGGGCTCAGGTGGTACGTTTGCGGATCTTCCCAAGGCTCCTCGCCCGTAGCAAACAGATCTTGTGGCGCTGCGCGAGAGGTGTCCACGGCCAGATGCCACCGAGCCCCCGGCGGTACGGCGGGCAAACGGAAATCGACCGCATCGGCACCGGCATTGAACATCAGGCAAAGTGCGCGCCGCTCATCTTCCTGGATCAAACAGCCAAGCTGTTTCTCTTTCGGCTCGGCCCAGTTGGGTAACCCTCCTTGCGGGCCAAACCAATGAATCTCGGCGTCCGTGTAAAAGTGCTCTGCACTCAGAATCGGATGGGCTCGACGAAAGGCGATCATGCCACGGGTGAAGCGGAATACGTCCTTGTGCGGTTCCAAACGGCTCCAGTCGTGCCAGCTCGTTTCGTTGTCCTGGCAGTAGGCGTTGTTGTTGCCGCCCTGCGTGCGGCGAAATTCGTCCCCGCCGAGCAGCATCGGCACGCCGCGCGAGATCAACAGCGTCAGCAGGAAGTTCTTGATCTGGCGTTTCCTGATGGAGTCGATCTCGTCATTGGCTGTGCCACCTTCCGCGCCGTAATTCTCGGAGAAATTCTCGGTCGTGCCGTCGTGGTTGTTCTCACCGTTCGGTTCATTGTGCTTCTGTCGATAGCTCACGAGATCCTGCAACGTGAAGCCGTCGTGACAGGTGACGAAATTGATGCTCGAGTCGGGGCCTTTGCCGGACTTGGCGTAGATGTCGGCGCTGCCGCAGATGCGTTGGGCGAACACACCAAGCAACCGATCGTCGCCGCGCCAGAACCGTCGCACGTCGTCGCGGTACTGACCGTTCCACTCCGCCCAGCGGCAGTCGGAGAAGCTCCCGACCTCATACGCTCCGGCGGCATCCCACGCCTCGGCAATGAGCTTCACATTCCGTAAGATCGGGTCCTCGGCGATCCGCTCGAGCAGGGGGGGATTGGGCAGCAAGCGGCCGGAAGGGCCCCGACCGAGCACCGCGGCCAGGTCAAAGCGGAATCCATCGACCTGCATCTCCACCACCCAGTGGCGCAACGCGGTCAAGATGTGATCCCGCACCACCGGATGGTTGGCATTGATGGTATTGCCCGTGCCCGTGTAATCCCTGTACGAACGCTTATCGTCCGCCAGCAGGTAGAAGACCGTGTTATCAATCCCGCGGAAACAGAGTGTCGGCCCCTGTTCGTTTCCCTCCGCCGTGTGAGTGAACACCACGTCCACGAACACCTCGATGCCCGCCCCATGGAAGGCCTGGACCATTTCCCTGAATTCCAGCTTCTGCTGACCCACATGTCCCGAACTGCTATAGGAAGCCTTGGGCGCAAAGAAGGTCACGGGATCGTAGCCCCAGTAGTTCCCGAGTGGCTGGCCCGTTTGCGGATTGATGCCCGTCACTTGTTGTCCATTGAATTCCTGCACCGGCATGAGTTCCACGGCCGTCACTCCCAGGTCTTTCAAGTACGGGATCTTCGCCATGAGGCCTCGGTACGTGCCGGGATGCTCCACACCGGAGCTGGGATGGATGGTGAAGCCGCGCACGTGCATTTCATAGATGACCGTTTTCGACCAGGGATGCCTGGGGGGGCGGTCCTCATGCCCGCGAAAATGTTCGCGCGTGAATACGCACTTCGGCATGGCGGCGGCATCATCGACCGTCGAACATGGCGGGTCGCCGTCGAGCACGGACGGATCGTATCCCCGAGCGGGGCCGAACTCCCAGACGGGCAGCCTCGAGATCGCCGTGGCGCAGGGATCAAGCAGCAGCTTGTGGAAATTGAACCGATGGCCGTTCTCGGGTTGATACGGGCCGTCCACGCGATAGCCATACAGCTGGCCAGCCGGGATCCCCTCAATCCAGACGTGCCACACGTCACCCGTGCGGTGGCGCGCGGGATCCAGATCAATCACTCTGGCCGCCGTGGCATCTTCCGGACGATCGAACAACTCCAGCCGAACGCGGCTGGCGTGTCGGCTGAAGAGCGCAAAGTTCACTCCTTCGCCACAGGCAGAGGTTCCGAGCGGTAATGGCACACCGGCTCGAACAGCAGTTCGAGGTGTGCTCACCGCTGCCACAGAATGGGAGCGACTTCGAGGGGCACCGCCACGCCGGCGCGGTGCGGTATGATGCGCGCCGTATAGTCCCCGGCGGAACGGGTTGCCGAGACCGATGCGCGATAGATCCACCGACGCGGGCCGCCCGATGGCTGGACGCGGCTCATCTCCTGTCGGATTGGACTGCCGCCATTGATCCCATCGGCATACAGCTCGACTCGCACGGCGTTCGGATCGAGGTCATTGAAATACACCTCTGCCTCAAACACGTGTTGGGCCGTATCTGTCTGTACCTTCACGTCGCCGAAGCGGAGCGTGACCCATTTCTCCTTCAGCGTATGTTCCCAACCGACGATGTTCCTCGCCACCGCGCCGTTATCGGCAGCGCGCCCACGGTAGGCGGCTGCAGCCGGCAGGTAATGTTGCACGGTGTATTCCCGTACCGAGCGGTTCGTGGAAAAGCGCGGTGTCAGTCGCGCCATGCTTTCCCGCATCCGCTCCACCCAGGCCGTGGGAATGCCCTGTTCGTCGCGGGAATAAAACTCGGGCACCACCTCCCGCTCGAGCAGGGTGTAGAGCGCGTTGGCTTCGACGGCGTCCCACGCGGGATCCTCGCCGTGCTCCCGGCCGTCTCCCAAGGCCCACCCGACCTCGGGCGTGTAGGCTTCCGCCCACCAGCCATCCAACTCCGACAGGTTGATCCCTCCGTTGGCGAGCACCTTCATGCCGCTCGTTCCACATGCCTCCCAGGGGCGCCGGGGCGTGTTGATCCAGACGTCCACCCCTTGGACCAGGTGCTCGGTCAGCAGCATGTCGTAGTCGCTGAGAAAGATCGCGTGCGGGCGCGTCTCCGGCTGCCGGATGAAATGCACCCATTCCCGGATGAGGGCTTGTCCAGCCTGGTCCGCCGGATGCGCCTTGCCCGCGATGATGAGTTGTACCGGGCGCTGCGGATCGGTCAAGAGACGAAGCAGTCGCTGCGGATCGTGCAGCAGCAAGTTCGGTCTCTTGTAGGTCGCGAAGCGGCGTGCAAAGCCCAGTGTCAACGCGTTGGGATCAAAGAGATGTTTCGCCCCGTCAATCTCCTCGGGCGACGCGCCGGAGGCGGCCAGTTGCCTGCACAATCGCTCGCGAGCGTATGCGACGAGAGACTCGCGGGCGGCGGTGCGAAATTGCCAGAGCGCGGCGTTGGAGAGGCAGCGCATGTCCTGCTCCAGGCGTTCGATCGGCCCCAGCCAGCGGTCTTTGCGACAGGCGTCCGTCCAGAGCGCATCGGCCGCCGCCGAGTCCCAGCTCGGCACGTGAACTCCGTTGGTCACGTGTCCGACGGGCACTTCGTCCGCTGGCCAGTGCGGAAACAGCGGCTCAAAAAGGTGCCGGCTGACCCTCCCATGCAACCGACTCACTCCATTCACCGCCCCGCTCCCGCGAATTGACAAGTAGGCCATGTTGAAACTCTCCGACGAGTCGTTCGGATTCTGGCGGCCCAGGGCCAGCAACTCGTGGAGCGTGATGCCGAGCTGCTGCTCGGCATAACCACCGAGGTATTGTTCGATGAGAGCCGGAGCGAACCGGTCGAACCCGGCGGCCACTGCGGTGTGCGTGGTGAAGAGGTTCCCCGCTCGCGTGGCAGCCAGCGCGACTTCGAAGGACTGCCCGGTCTCTTCCATGAAAGTGTGCGCGCGTTCCAGGACGGCGAACGCCGCGTGCCCTTCATTCAGATGGCAGACCTCCGGGTGGACGCCGAGCGCGCGGAGCAGCCGCCATCCGCCGATCCCGAGGAACAGTTCCTGCTCGAGGCGCAGCTCAGGCCCGCCGCCATACAGCTCGCTGGTGATCCCCCGATGAGCGGGGGCGTTCGCCGCGTCATTGCTGTCCAGCAGGTACAGCTTCACCCTGCCGACCTGGACCTGCCAGGCGCGCAGCCAGACCGAGTACCCAGGCAACGCGAGCTCCAGCCGCAACCACTCCCCGTTGGGTTGGCGCAACGGCGTGATCGGCAACTGTCCGGGATCGTTATATGGGAAGAGGGCCTGTTGGTCTCCGCTCTTGTCGATGACCTGACGAAAATAGCCCTGCTGGTAGAGCAGTCCCACGCCGACCACCGGCACACCGAGATCGCTGGCGGCCTTGAGTTGATCACCGGCCACATTACCGAGCCCGCCCGAGTAGATGGGCAGAGCTTCGCTCAACATGAATTCCATGCTGAAATACGCGGCGCAGGTCAGGGGAGCGTCCGCGTGATGTCTTTGAAACCAAGCGGGCGCCTTTGCCGCTTGCCGTGTCGCTTGCACCAGGCCAGCGACACGTTTGCGGAAGACGGGGTTGGCCAACACGCGCTCGATCTGGTCGCGCGAGACCGTCTGTAGGACGACCCACGGGTTATGCGTGCTCTCCCACAGTTCGGGATCAAGCTGCCGCCACACGTCGTCGGTGCCATGATTCCACGACCAATGCAGATCCAAGGCGAGTTCCGCCAGAGAACCGAACCCGCCGATGTCCGTGGGCAGAAGGTCGTAGATCGGGTGGCTGACACGAGTGTGTTTGCTCATGGCTCGACGCCCCCGTCCTTCGCGGACGGCGCCACCAGCGTATCGCTGACGATCGCCTCTGCTTCCTCCAGGATGCGGCGCAGATGGTCCGCTCCGCGGAAACTCTCCGCGTAGATCTTGTAGATATCCTCAGTTCCTGACGGGCGCGCCGCGAACCATCCGCTCTCCGCCACCACCTTCAACCCGCCGATGGGAGCGCCGTTGCCCGGCGCGCGGGTGAGGATCGCGTGGATCTTTTCGCCGGCCAGGTCCGTGGACCGGACCTGCTGCGGCGAGAGTTTCTCCAAAAGCTCCTTTTGCTCCGGGGTGGCGGGCGCCTCAACCCGGTCGTACAGCGGCTCGCCGAGCTCGCGCGTGAGTTCGCGGTAGCGCTCGCCGGGATCGCGGTCCATCCGCGCCGTGATCTCCGCCGCAAGCAAGGTCGGGACGATGCCGTCTTTGTCGGTCGTCCAGACACTGCCATCCAGGCGAACGAACGACGCACCCGCGCTCTCTTCGCCGCCGAAGCCAAGTGAGCCGTCGAGGAGGCCATCGACGAACCACTTGAATCCGACCGGCACCTCGTAGAGTTTCCGGCCAAGCTGGGCGGTGACACGATCAATCATCTGGCTGGTTACCACCGTCTTGCCGACAGCCGCTCGCTCGGGCCATTCCGGCCGGTGTTGGAAGAGATGCGACACGGCGACCGAAAAGTAGTGATTGGGAGGAAGCAACTCCCCGCTCCTCGTGACAATCCCGTGTCGGTCGTGGTCGGTGTCGCAAGCGAAGGCGATGTCGAACCGGCCCTTCAGGCCGATCAACCGCTGCATCGCGTAGGACGACGACGGGTCCATCCGAATCCGGCCGTCCCAATCCACGGTCATGAACCGGAACGTCTGATCCACCACATCGCTCACGACCGTCAGATCGAGATGGTACCGGTCGGCGATCGGGGCCCAGTAATGGACGCCGGCCCCACCGAGGGGGTCCACGCCCAGGCGAAGCCCCGCGCCGCGGATCGCCTCCATGTCGACGACGTTCGCCAGATCGCGCACGTACGCGTTGAGATAGTCATGCCGGTGCGTCGTGGCGGCGCGCACCGCCTTCTCGTATGGGATGCGCTTCACGCCTTCGAGGCCGCGCGCCACCAACTCATTGGCCCGGGCTTCGATCCAGCGGGTGACGTCGCTGTCGGCCGGCCCCCCATGAGGGGGGTTGTACTTGAACCCTCCGTTGTCCGGCGGATTGTGGGACGGCGTGATGACGATGCCGTCGGCCAGCCCCGTGGTGCGTCCGCGGTTGTAGCAGAGGATGGCGTGCGACACCGCGGGCGTCGGCGTGTATTCGTCGTGCTCGGCGAGCATGACGTCGATGCCGTTTGCCGCCAGCACCTCGAGGGCGGTGGCGCAGGCCGGCACCGATAGTGCATGCGTGTCGAGGCCGAGAAAGAGCGGGCCGTCAATGCCCTGCCGCCGGCGGTAGCGGCAGATGGCCTCGCTGATCGCGAGCACGTGCCATTCGTTGAAGGTCGTCTCGAACGCCGAGCCGCGATGCCCCGACGTGCCGAACGCGACTCGCTGGGCGGGTACCGAGGGATCGGGGATCTCCGTGTAATAGGCCGTGACCAGCCTGGAGACGTCGAGCAGCATCGCCGGCGGAGCCGGATGGCCCGCGAGGGGACTGATCTTCATTGACTCAGGGCGATCCCTTCCCAAGTTCCGCGGCCGCCGCCGCGTCCACACACCAGCGCACCCGGCCGTTGGACGGCGCAATCGCCTGCGCCGGGAGCTCCTGGGGACGGTAGGGACCCTCGAGCACCCGCCGGACAACGCCCGCCTTGGCACCGCCGGAGACGAGAAACAGGACCTCGGCCGCTGCGTTGATCACCGCCAGCGTGAGGGTGACCCGCCACATGGACGCCGCGGCCGCGTATTCGGCCATCACCCAGCGCGTCCGCTCGTGGGCGGCGGCGCTCCCGGGAAAGAGCGAGGCCGTGTGCCCGTCATCGCCCAACCCCAGGAGGACGAGATCGATGCGCGCCCCGGGGGCCGTGCGGGGCGGGCCGGCCGGCGTCTTGAGCAGGGCACGCAGCGTCGCTTCGTAGAGCGCAGCGGCAGCGGCGGGATCGTCCTCACCATGAATCCGGTGCACGTTCGCCGCGGGGACCGGTACGCGGTCGAGCAGCGTTTCGCGCGCCATGCGGTAGTTGCTCTCCCCGTGGTCCGGTGGCACGCAGCGCTCGTCTCCCCACAAGACCTGCACGCGCGACCACATCACCCGCGAACCCAGCGGTTCCATGGCGAGCCGCTCGTAGGTACGTCGCGGGGTCGAGCCGCCGGAGAGGGCGACCACGAACGCCCCGCGCGCATGGATCGCATCGCCCGCGGCCGCGACGAACTGTCCCGCCGCCACATCGGCGAGCACACCGGCGCTGGGCAGCACCTCAAGGTCGGCGCGCATGGACCCTCAGCGCTCCGGTCGGGAACGGGTGTCCACCCGCCCGTCGGGATGACCGACCAAGACCCGGTCCGCCGTGCCGAGAAAGAGTCCGGTATCCACCACCCCGACGATCGCCAGCATCGCTCGTTGGAGTTCCCGGGCCGTTGTGCCGTCACGGAGCGGCTCCGGAAGGGTGCAATCGACGATGACATTCCCATTCTCGGTGATGAACGGTCGCGATCCGCCGGCGTCCATTCGCCGGGTGGGCGCGAGGCCGAGCGCATTGAGCTCCCGCGTGACGAGCCACTCCGCCAGGGGGATCACCTCTACGGGCACCGGTCCCCGCTCACCGAGCGCCCGGACGAGCTTATCCGCACCGACGAGGATGACCTGGCTCGCGGAGGCCGCCGCCACGATGCGCTCGCGCAGCAACGCACCCCCCCGCCCCTTGACGAGATCGAGGTTCGGCGCGACTTCGTCCGCGCCGTCCACCGTGAGATCCAAGGGCCCCCCGGCTCCCAACTCGATGAGGGGGATACCGGCCCGCCGCGCCTCGTAGGCTGACACATGCGACGTCGGCACGCCCGACACCCGCAAACCCTCGCGCCGACGCGCGCCGAGCTGCGCGATGAATACCGAGGCGGCGCGCCCCGATCCGAGCCCGACCCGCGCCCCGTCCGTGATCAGCTCGATCGCCTGCGCGGCCGCGGCCTGGATGCTCGGATCATCGCTGCCACCCGCTACGGAGGCGGGATGCGTCCGGTCCGGGATTACGAGAGGACACCTTTCTCCGCATGGCCGCCGAACTCGGCACGCATGGCGGAGAGGAGGCGGTTTTGGAAGTCGGCCCCGCCGCGCGAGGTGAACCGTTCGAAGAGCGCCGCGGCGAGGACGTTCGCCGGCACCGCCTCGTCGATCGCCGCTTCGAGAGTCCAGCGTCCCTCCCCCGAGTCCGACACCCGTCCCTGGAAGTGATCGAGGGCCGGATCGGCGGCGAGGGCGGCAGCAGTGAGGTCGAGCAGCCACGAGGCGATGACGCTGCCGCGGCGCCAGACTTCCGTGATGTCGGGCAGGTCGAGATCGTACTGATAGGCCGGGGGATCGCGGAGCGGCGTGGTCTCGGCATCCGCGGCCGGCGCCTGCTTTCCCACCCCGGCGTGCTTGAGGATGTTCAGTCCCTCCGCGAACGCCGCCATCATCCCGTATTCGATGCCGTTGTGGATCATCTTCACGAAATGGCCCGCCCCATGCGGACCGCAATGCAGGTAGCCCTGCTCCGCGGTCCCGCCGCGCCCTTCACGACCGGGCGTCTTGAGCGTCGATCCTGCTCCCGGAGCGAGGGTAACGAAGATCGAGTCGAGCCGGCGCACCACGTCCTGTTCGCCGCCGATCATCAGACAGTACCCGCGCTCGAGACCGGCAATCCCGCCGCTCGTGCCACAGTCCACGTGGTGTAGCCCCCGGTCGGCGAGCCGCTTGGCGCGAAGCAGGTCGTCGCGATAAAAGGAGTTCCCGCCATCCACCACGACGTCGCCGGCGGCCAGTTTGGGAAGGAGCGCATCGAGGGTGGCATCCACGACCGCGGCAGGCACCATCAGCCACACGGTTCGGGGGGGCACGAGCCGCGTGACGAAATCGTCCAGGGTCGTCGCCCCGATCGCGCCCTCGCCGGTGAGCGCCTGCACGGCGGCGGCCGCCCTATCGTGTACCACGCAGCTGTGGCCGCCTCGCATGAGACGACGCACCATGTTGGCGCCCATGCGCCCGAGTCCAATCATCCCCAACTGCATCCGCGGCCTCCAGTGACCGATCCGCACCACCTGGAAGACTAATAGGTCGAGCGCCGTCACCGTGAGCCGCTCGCCTAGGGCGGCACAGTGAGTCGCAACCCGCGGTTGCACTGTTTGCAGGTGACCGGCTGCGGTGACCGCCACCGCGGCGCGAGCTCGAGCGTTTGCTCCGCACCGCAGTCGGGGCACGTGCCGCGAGCATCGGTGGCGAGCTCTGCCGTGCCGAGGCGCTGGAAGAACTGCCACACGCCGTAGAGCAGGAACGAAGGGACGAGCACAAAGTGCGCGACGGGGACCAGGACGGATATGAGCGCCACGCCCCACCACTTCCCGAGTCCCGCAAACGCCCGCCGCATGCGCTGCTCGCGGTTGAACTCTCGGATCGTCACGGTGCCGCGTGTCGCCTCGCCATGATAGCCACTGAGTATGAATGGCTGGGCGCGCCGGCCCTGAGACGGCCCGGGCACGGTCTACTGACCTTCCGTTTGCCCGCTCACGTACGCACCTGGCCCGCGAGCAGCTTTCGCAGCGGCGCGACGCGCTTCTCGATCCGGTCAGTACTCATCGTGGTATTTCAGCCAATGCATGATGCCCTCGTCTTCCTGTCGGCCGAGCGGCGTGAGATCGAGCAGGTTGTAGGTATTGAGGAGCGGATCCAGACCGCGCTGGTAGGTCGAGTAGGTGTGGAACACTCGGGTCCCGTCGCGGAAGAACACGCTCAAGCCTTCCCGCTCGCCTTCATGCGGCCGGCCCTCGGGCTGCTGGCTGACGGGCGCATAGTTGTAGGTCGTGTGTGTGGCGTCGAGCGTCACGCCAAAGTCGTCGTTGAAGTCGGTCCCGTACGACGACAGCCATGGGAACGTCCAGCCCATGCGCTTCTTGAACGGCGCGATCTTGGCGAGCGGCGCGCGCGAGATCACCGCGAAGGCGGCGTCACGCGCTGCGAGGTGCACGAGACTGCCCGCGAAGTTGTCGGCCACGTACGAGCAGGCCGGACACCCTTCGTCTTCCCAATCGGGAGGGAGACCAAACATGAAGTGATAGACGATGAGCTGGCGCTGCTTGCCGAACAGGTCACGCAGCGTGCGGCGTGCCCCCGCTTCCGGCCCCTCGAACACGTACTCTTTCTCGAGCGCGACCATCGGCAGCGAGCGCCGTTCGGCGCTCAGCGCGTCACGTTGACGGGTCAGCTCCTTCTCCTTGACGAGCAGGCGCTTGCGGGCGGTGGCCCATTCGTCCGGTGACACGATCTTTGGTTTCGGCATGGTCTCTCTCTGAAGGTCTTAGATCGGTGGCATGAGGCCCGGAACCGATCCGGGCGTGGTGATGATCAGGATTCCGAATGCGACGATCGCGAGGGCGACCGGCACGTCGATGGCGGGTTTGGCGCGCAGCAGCTTCTGCACGAACACGAGGGCGGCGATCACGAGCATCCAGGCGACGCTCATGACGCCCAGCGCCACCAACATCACCATCAGTCCGATGCTGGAGCCGACGCAGTA
>QHTP01000177.1 GCA_003220855.1 Gemmatimonadota bacterium | reverse complement strand
GAGCGTCAAGCAGCCGAGTGGAAACCGGCGTATGTCGGGCTGGTCAATTCCGGGAAAGGAGAAACGGGAAAGGGGAAAGGGAAGGGCAACGGCGCCCGGTGCCTGGTCGAGGCCGCGACGCATCCCGACGTGCAGATCGTGGTGAATGCCATCGTCGGAGCGGCGGGGCTCGAGGCAACGTTGGCGGCACTCAAGGCCGGGAAGCGCGTGGCGCTCGCCAACAAAGAGACGCTGGTGATGGCGGGCGAGCTCGTCACCCGCACGGCCCGCGAGGGCGGCGGGGAGATCGTGCCGGTCGACTCGGAGCACAGCGCGGTGCTGCAATGCGTCACCGGGCGCCAGCCCGCGGAGCTGGCCCGGCTCATCCTCACGGCGTCGGGCGGGCCGTTCCGCACCTGGACGCCGGAGCGCGTGGCCGGCGCCACGGTGGACGAGGCGCTGCGCCATCCCACCTGGAAGATGGGGAAGAAAATCACGGTCGATTCCGCCACCCTCGTCAACAAGGCGCTCGAGGTGATCGAGGCGCACTTCCTGTTCGGCTTGGCGTACGACGCCGTCGAGGTGGTGGTTCATCCCCAGTCGGTGGTGCACGCGTTCGTCGAGTTCGTGGACGGCTCGGTGCTGGCCCAGGTGGGATTTCCCACGATGGAGCTGCCGATCCTGTACGCCCTCACCCACCCGACCCGCGTCCCGGACGCGGGCACGCGCCGGTTCGACCCGGTGGCGGCGGGCACGCTCACGTTCGAGGCCGTGTCCGCCGATCTCTATCCGGCGTACGGCCTGGGGCGGGCGGCGGCGGCGACAGGCGGCTCGGCGGCGACGGCGTTCAACGCGGCGAACGAAGTGGCGGTGGAGCTGTTCCTCGCGGGGAAGATCCGCTTCGGCCGGATCGGCGAGACAATCGCGCGCGTACTGGACGGGCACCAGGCGGGCGATGCCGGGACGCTCGAGGCCGTGCTCGCCGCCGACGCGGAGGCGCGCCGGCTGGCGCGGGAGGCCGCGTGCCGCTGACGCTCGCCGCGTTCATCGTCGTGATCGGCGTGCTGATCTTCATTCACGAAGCGGGCCACTTCGTCGTCGCCAAGGCGGTCGGCATCCAGGTGCTGCGCTTCTCGCTCGGCTTCGGCCGGCCAGTCCTGCGGTGGCGCCGCGGGGAGACGGAGTACTGGATCTCCTGGATTCCGTTCGGCGGATACGTGAAGATGGCGGGCCTCGAAGACGAAGGAATGGCCGGCGAGCTCGAGGGTGGCGCGAGCGCCGTCCCGATCGATCCGGCGCGTGCCTTCGACCAGAAGCCCGTGGCGCTCCGGCTGCTGGTGGTGTGCGCCGGCGTGGCGATGAACGCCGTGCTGGCGTTCGTCATCTTCGCGGCGCTGGCCGGCACCGTGGGCACACCCGAGCTGAACACCACCCAGATCGACTCGGTCGTCACGGCGCGGCTGCCCGCCGGCGCCCGCGCGCTGGGGTCGCTCGCGCCGGGCGACCGCATCGTGCGGATCAACGACGATTCGATCCGCACGTGGGACGACGTGGTGCGGCTGATCGTCACTGGTCCGGCCGAGCTGCGGTTCCGCATCGCCGGCCGCGCCGAGCCGGTGGTGATCGACCTGGGGCCGGGCGGGCTCGCGGCTCGCCAGGCGGTGGCGGACGCGCTCGTGCCTCAGATCCCGGTCGTGGTGCAGCGCCTGGAAGAGGGACGCCCCGCGGCGCGCGCCGGGCTCAAGCCCGGCGACGTGGTGGTCGCCGTGGACGGGGCGCCCGTGCGCTCGGTCGAGGGTTTCCTCGAGCGGATATGGCCGAGCGGAGGGCGGCCGCTCGCGTTCCAGGTGCTGCGCGGCGGCGCGCCCCGCTCCGTCACGATCGTGCCCGACACGGCCAGCGGCGTGGACCCGCAGTACCCGAAGCGTCCCCACAGCTACGGCTTCATCGGCGCGCAGGTGCAACCGGGCGTCACCCGCGTGCGCAAACCGCCGGGCGAGGCGATCGTGAGCGGGTGGCAGGAGACGACGCGCACCGCGACGATCATCCTCGGCTTCCTCAAGGGGCTGGTGCTGGGACAGATCTCGGTGCGCGAGCTGGGCGGCCCCATTCTCGTAGCGCAGGCGTCCGGGCAGGCGGCACGGCTGGGGATCGACTGGTTGCTGCGCTTCATGGCGTTCTTCTCGATCAACCTGGCCATTCTCAACCTGTTGCCGATTCCGCTCCTGGACGGCGGGCAGGTGGTGTTCCTGCTCGCCGAGGCGGTGCGCCGCAAGCCACTGCCGCTCGAGCTGCGGTTGCGCCTCACGCAGATCGGGTTCGTGGTACTGCTCGGCATCATGATCCTCGCCACCTCGAACGACGTGTTGCGCTGGCTGGGACATGTCTTCAAGCGTTAGGCAGGAGCTGGAGGGCTTCGTCGCGGGGCGGGTCAAAGCCGAGCGCATTGTCATCGCCGTGGCGGCGGCGTACTACGCGGAAAGGGGAAACGGGAAAAGGGAAACGTTACGGCCCCTGATCGATGTGATCGATCGCGCCTCGCCGGGGATCGTGGAGCTTGGGATCGTGGCGGGCGGGGCGGGGTTCGAGATCAGGCTCGCGGAGCGGCCGTTTCCCCGCGAGTACGAGGCGCAGCTGAGAGAGGCGGCGGAGGCCGTACTGACGGGAATGGGGAATGGGGAAGCGGGAAATGTGGAGCCCACGAACGCCACTGGCCTCTGGTCTTGGATCCGCCGATTCTTCAGGTCAGCCTGACCACCAGCGTCGCAAGCGCTGCAGCAGCCCCGGTTTCGCCGTCCCGTCCTTCCCACTGAGATCATCCAGCAGCTCCGCGGCGTCGCGGTAGCGATCGTCGGGATGCTTCGCCAGGCACTTCATCACCACGCGCTCGAACCGCTTGGACAGCTCCGGCCGCTTCTTGCGGAGCGAGGGCGGCGCGTCCTCCACGTGCATGCGCGCCAGCTCGAACCAGTCGCTCGACGAGAACGGCACCTCTCCCGTCGCCGCCTTGAAGAGCGTGACGCCGAGGGCGTAGAAGTCCAGGCGCGCGTCGAGCGGGCGGCCCTGGGCCTGCTCGGGAGACAGGTACTGCGGCGTCCCGATCGTCATGTTCACGCCGGTGGAGGCGACGTAGCCAGAGAGGGCGCGCGCGATGCCGAAGTCCGAGATCACGGCGCTGCCGTCGGAGTGAAGCAGGATATTGTCGGGCTTCAAGTCGCGGTGGATCACGCCCTGGTCGTGGGCGAAGCGCAGCCCCTGGGCCACGTCGCCCGTGATGCGCAGGATGTCCGCTTCGGGGAGCGGACCCTCGCGCTCGAGCCGGGCGGCGAGCGAATCGGCGCACAGATCCATCCCGAAGTACACGTAGTTGCCCGAGCGAGCCACGAAGCGGATGCGGATGATGTTGGGGTGCTTGAGCTGCGCCGCGGTCTCGGCCTCGTTGCGGAAGCGGCGCTCGAACTGCGGGTCGCCGGCGTAGCGCGGCATGAGGACCTTCACGGCGACGGGCGTGCCGTCGAGCTCGCGGCCGCGGAACACCCAGGCGAAGCCGCCCTGGCCGAGCAGGCGCTCCAAGTCGTAGGGGCCGACGGTGCGGCCGACCAGGTCGGTGGGCGAGGGGGCGGGGGGCGTGTGGGTCACGAGGGCTTTACAAACCGGTGTCGGTGGTCTAAGTTACTGCGCTCACAATAATTAGGGAACTAGAACAGATGTACGACAAGACGACGCCGGTCAGGAAGTACGGGCGGCACGAGGGCGATACGGGGTCGGCCCCGGTCCAGATCGCGCTGCTCACCGAGCGGATCAACTCCCTCACCGACCACTTCCGGGTCCACGCCAAGGACTTTCACGGGCAGCGCGGCCTGCTGCGCATGGTGTCGCAGCGCAGGCGCCTGCTCGAGTACCTGAAGCGCAACGACCTGGAGCGGTATCGGCAGCTCATCGACGAGCTGGGTCTCCGCCATTAATACCGCTGGCGTCGCGTTGGGCGCCCCGGAAGAGCACCGGGGCGCCTCGCGCATTTCTTTGTGCTCTAGACAGGCAATATGGTGAAACACGTCGAACGCAATTTCGCCGGCCGCACCCTGAAGCTCGAGGCGGGACGGCTGGCCAAGCAGGCGGCCGGCTCGTGCCTCTTGCAGTTCGGGGAGACGGTCGTGCTGGCGGCGGTGACGGTGTCGGACAACGTCTCGACCCTCCCGTTCTTTCCCCTGACCGTCGAATACCGCGAGAAGAGCTATGCCGCCGGCAAGATCCCGGGCGGCTTCCTGAAGCGCGAGGGTCGTCCCTCCGACGAGGAGATCCTGTCGGCGCGCGTCACCGATCGCTCGGTCCGTCCGCTCTTCCCCGAAGGCTTCAAGAACGAGGTCCAGGTCTTCATCTACGTCTTATCGGCGGACCAGGAGAACGACGCCGACGTGCTGGGCGTGACGGCGGCCTCCGCGGCCCTCACGATGTCCCAGGTGCCGTGGAACGGCCCCATCGCCGCGGTGCGGGTGGGCCGGGTGGAAGGCGCGTGGATCCTCAATCCGACGTTCCAGCAGCTCGAGTTCTCCGACGTGGACATGGTGGTGTCGGGCTCGGCGGACTCGATCGTGATGGTCGAGGGCGGAGCGCTGGAGCTGACCGAGGCCGAGATCGTGAAGGGCCTCGAGGTGGCGCACAAGGGCATCCGCGAATTGCTCGAGGCGACGCAGGAGCTCGTGGCCGAGATGCGCCAGCCCAAGATGGAGTGGACCAAGCTGGAGCCGCCGGCGGGACTCGTGAGCCGCGTGAAGCAGCTCGCGGAGGCCCGGGTGTCGGAGGCCCTCAACCTGCCCGAGAAGTCGGAGCGGGCGCAGGCCCTGGCTGCACTCAAGGCGACCATTCAGGACCAGCTCGCGGCGGAGTTCCCCGAGAACGTGAAGGACGTCGCGAACACGATCGAAGAGATCGAGTACCGCACGATGCGGGAGCAGGTACTGACGCACAGCGAGCGGGTGGACGGGCGCGACCTGGACACCGTGCGCCCCATCAGCTGCGAGGTCGGGGTCTTGCCCCGTACGCACGGCTCGGCGCTGTTCACGCGCGGGCAGACGCAGGCGCTGGTCTCGGTAACCCTCGGCACCACGCGGGACGAGCAGCGCATCGACTCGATCGACGTGGCGCAAGAGACCACCAAGTCGTTCATGCTGCACTACAACTTCCCGCCGTTCTCGACCGGCGAAGTGAAGCCGATCCGCGGGACCTCACGGCGTGAGGTCGGACACGGGGCGCTCGCCGAGCGGGCGCTGCAGGCGTTGCTCCCGCCGTACGAGCAGTTCCCCTACACCCTCCGCATCGTGTCCGACATCCTCGAGTCGAACGGCTCGTCGTCGATGGCCACGGTGTGCGGCGGCTCGCTGGCGCTGTTCGATGCGGGCGTGCCGATGACCGCCGCCTGCGCCGGTGTGGCGATGGGGCTCATCAAGGAGGGCAAGCGGGTCGCGGTGCTCACCGACATCCTCGGCACGGAGGATCATCTGGGCGACATGGACTTCAAGGTGGCGGGGACGCGCCAGGGGGTCAGCTCGATCCAGATGGACATCAAGATCGAGGGCCTCGATTTCCAGATCATCAGCCAGGCGCTCGAGAAGGCGAAGCAGGCACGGCTGCACATCCTGGACATCATGGATCAGGTGATGCCGAAGCCGCGCTCGCAGCTGTCCAAGTACGCGCCGCGCATCATCACGATCCAGATCCGCCCCGACAAGATCGGCGATCTGATCGGGCCCAAGGGCAAGACCATCCGCGGCATCCAGGAGCAGACCGGGGCCGAGATTAACGTGGACGACAACGGCATGGTCACCATCTCCGCGGTAGGCGAAGGTGGCGAACGGGCGCGGGACATGATCCAGGCGCTGGTGCAGGAGCCCGAGGTGGGGAAGATCTACGAGGGCGTGGTGAAGAGCACCACGGCGTTCGGTGCGTTCGTCGAGATCATACCGGGCGTCGAGGGGTTGCTGCACATCTCCGAGCTGCAGCACGGGCGCACGGAGCGCACGGAGGACGTGGTGAAGAAGGGGGACCACGTGCGCGTGAAGCTGCTCGAGGTGGACGAGCGGGGCCGGATGCGGCTCTCCCGCAAGGCGCTGATGGACAAGCCGGAGGCGGCACCGGCGCGCTCGCACTGATGGAGACGGTCCGGCTCGACCGGGACATCTTCCAGACCACCGCGCCGACCGGCGTGATCATCTTGTCCGAGCGGGTGCCCAGTGTTCGCTCGGCGGCGGTGGGCATCTGGGTGCGCAGCGCCAGCGCCCACGAGCCCCGCCCCAAGATGGGCGTGTCGCACCTGCTCGAGCACATGGTGTTCAAGGGCACCGAGCGCCGCAGCGCGCAGGAGATCGCGCTGGCGCTCGAGTCGCGCGGCGGCTCGCTCGACGCCTACACCTCGCGCGACACCACCGCGTTCCAGGCGCGGGTGCTCGATTCGGACCTGCCGCGCGCGCTCGATGTGCTCACCGACCTGGTGCGCAACCCCGTGCTCCGAACCAGCGATCTCGAGCTCGAGCGCAACGTGGTGCTCGAGGAGATCAACACCGTCGAGGATACGCCGGACGATCAGGTGTACGATCTGGTGTACCAGACGCTCTGGCCCAAGCATTCCTACGGCTATTCGATCCTGGGCACGCGGGATACCGTCAGCGCGCTCTCGACCGACGATCTGAAGCAGCTACACGGGCGAGCGTATTTCCCGGCCAACTGCGTCATCGCCGCAGCCGGCAACTTGACCCACGAGCAGCTGCTGGAGGAGCTAGGGCAGCAGGGCTGGCTGGATGGTCGGGAAAGGGGAAAGGGGAAAGGGGAAAGGTCCGCAATTTCGGTTCCGCCTGCCGTCCGCGGTACCGAAGCCCGCCACACGAAGGACACTGCTCAGACGCACATCGTATTCGCCACCGACACCGTTCGCTACGCCGACCGCCGCAAGTACGCCCTGCTGGTGCTCGGCAACGTGTTCGGGGGCGGGATGTCGAGCCGGCTGTTCCAACGGATTCGGGAGGAGCTGGGCCTGGCGTACGCGATTTACGCGTTCACGAGCTTCTATCGGGAGATGGGAGTGGCGGGCGTGTACGTCGGGACGCAACCCAAGACGGCGTCCCAGGCCGCGGCGGCGATTCGCGCCGAGTACGCCAAACTCGCGCGCGAGGGGCTCGCCGGTACCGCGCTCGGCGAGGCGAAACAACAGACGCAGGGTCAGCTGATGCTGTCGCTGGAGAGTCCCACCGCCCGGATGTATCGTTTGGCGAGCTTTCCGATCTATGGCGAGCCGTATCGCAGTCTGGACGAGGTCGTAGCAGCCGTCGCAGGACTCACGGAAGACGAAGTCGCGACGGTCGCCGCTGAATTCTTCGATCCGGCGCGGCAGACGGTGGTTTGGCTGGGCAAAGAGAGAGGCCTCAAAGACTGAGAGGCGTCACGGAAATGCGTCACGGAGAGACGTCACGGAACGACGTCACGGAAAGACATTAGGCTGGAGTGCCCATGATCGTTGGGGTCCCCAGAGAGATCAAGACGGCCGAGCACCGCGTGGCGCTGGTGCCGGCGGGGGTCGAGTCGCTGGTGGGCGACGGGCACACGGTGCTGGTGGAGCAGGGCGCCGGGATCGGATCGGGGTTCGTGGACGAGACGTATCGCGCGGTCGGCGCCACGCTCGTGCCCAAGGCGGCGGACGTGTGGGCCAGGGCCGAGATCGTGGTGAAGGTCAAGGAGCCGATCGAGCCCGAGTGGCCGTGCATGCGTAAGAGTCAAGTCGTGTTCACCTACTTCCATTTCGCCGCCTCCGAGCCGCT
>QHTP01000009.1 GCA_003220855.1 Gemmatimonadota bacterium | reverse complement strand
GCTCGAACTTGAGCAGCGGCTTGTCGTAGAAGCCGACGTACGCGAGGTCGGAGGTCTTGATGCCCGCCGCCGCGAGACAATGGGCGACGGCCTGACCGGGAAACGCGGCGTCTCCTTTCTTGCGACTGAAGCGCTCTTCCTGCGCCGCGGCGACGATCTCGCCGTCGGCCAGCAAGCACGCCGCACTGTCGTGATAGAACGCGGAGACGCCCAGGATATAGCTTGGAGCCATGAGGTGCCGGGTTGTTTGTGCCCCTCCTGTCAGCAGGGGCCGTGCTACCGCGCCCCGCCGGTGCCGCGTCCATAAGCTACTGTTATACAATAACTTCCGTCGCTTCGCCGCGTGGCGCTTCCACCTCGCATGTGGCATGCGCGCCATACCGCACATCCCAGCAGCCAGCCTTCGCCTCGTACGCCGGCGGGGCGCGCAATGGCAGGACGGGCACGCTCATTGCGCTCGGCATTTGCGCCATGACCGATCTGCCCTTTCCAGCGGCCGGTGCCGCAACCCCGATTGCATCGGCCACTGCCCACCGCCGGCCGTTACGCGATTGGACGCTCAACCTGGTCGTTGTCGCGGCCGCGCTGACCGTGGCCTTCGGCCTGGGCGAGCTCCTCGTACGTCTGGTGGCGCCGCAGCAGCTCATCCTCAAGCGGCCCGATGTGTGGAAGGCCGTCGATTCGCTCGGCTGGATCAACTGGCCCAACCTCCATACCACGATCAATACGGGCGAGCGAACGGTCGGCGTGTTCACGGACCAGGACGGGTACCGGGTCGCGCGAACCGGGCGCGTGGCGGGCAACAAGCGCATCCTACTGCTCGGCGACTCGTTCATGGAGGCGCTGCAAGTGGAGTACGAGCAGAGCCTCGCGGGTCTGCTCGAAACCCGGCTGTCGCAGCGGCTCGGTGAGCCGGTGGCGGTGCGCAACACGGGGGTCGGCGGCTGGGATCCACCACAATACTTCATGCAGGCGCGCCACAGTCTGGCGCGCGAGCATTTCGACCTCGTGCTGGTTTCGGTCTATCTCGGCAACGACGTCGTGCTCCGGCGCGTGGAGGAATACGCGCCGCGCAGCCCCGCTCCCGTACACCACCTGCGCGTGCCAAGAAGCCTGCACGCGGCTGAGTTCATCGACGCCCTGTTCTACCCGTTCAACGACTTCATGGAGCAGCACTCCCAGCTGTTCATGCTCTTGAAGACCCGTCTCAACGAGGTACTCACGCGCTTCGGTCTCACGGCTGAAGAGTTCCCCGAGGCGCTCCTGCGCCAGGAGGCCGATTCGCCCCGCTGGTCGGTCACGGCGCAAATCCTGAGCGATATCAGGGACCTGGCCCAGGCTCACGGCGCGCCCACGTTGTTCGTGTTGATCCCGGCGCCGTACCAGGTGGACAGCGCGGAATTCCATCGGTCGCTCCGGGGCTTCCGGATCGACTCGACGGCCGTCGATCTCGACCAGCCTGACCGATTGCTCACCGCCGCCATGCGTGCTCACCGCGTCGACGTGTACGACGTGCTCCCGGACTTCCGGCAGGCGGCGCGCACGGGTTCCCGGCTCTACGGCAAGGTCGACCGGCACCCGAGTCCCGCGGGACACGAATTGCTCGAGCGTGTGCTCGAGCCGCTGGTGATCGCGCGGCTCGGGGCCGCCGCACGCCACGCCGCGTCGCCGGCTCCGGCAGCGCGCTGACCGTCCGCGCGCCGGCAGGGTGGCGCGGTCAATCCTCGCCGGTGTAGATCCGCTCGTAGGCTGCGACCATCGTCCGGAGCCCGAAGGCTTGCTGTACGCGCGCCCGCGCGGTGGCTCCGTCTGTTCTCCGCTGGTCGGCGTGACACAGGGCGCCCCGCCACGCTGCGGCCAGCGCTGCGGCGTCACCCGGTCCTACCAGGCGGTGGCGCAGCTCCTCGCCGAGCACCGCCGGGGAGCCACCGACGGCGGTGACGATCGGGCATACGCCGCTGCTCATCGCTTCCAGCAACCCCAGCGAGGTCCCTTCGCTCCACGAAGACAGGGTGAATAGGTCGAACAGGTCGTACAGCCGGTCGACGTCCTTGCGCCAGCCCGTCAGGCGAGCGGCGTCCCGCAGGCCGTGCCGCTCGATCAGGGCCGCCAGTCGGCCCCCCTCCGGACCGTCTCCAACCAGCACCAGCACAGGCTTCGGTTCCTCTTTCCACGCCGCCCGCAACGTCGCGAACGCCTCGATCATGACGTCGTACGCCTTGATGGCGTCGAGACGGCCGATACTGCCGATCACCGGAGCGCGAGCCGGCGCAGCGCGTCGGACACCGCGGCCACGACGTCCGTGCGGCGGGCGGCGAGCCCGTCGAGCAACCGGGCCTTCCACGGGTCCGGATAATGGCGACCGTGGTCCGTGTGGACGAGGCGAGGGACGCCAGCCCGGCGCGCCGCCAGGGAGGCCTTGTACCAGACGCCGCTGTGGGTGTGAACGACGTGCGGGGCGATCGCCCGAATCGCTCGTATCAGGCCGACGGGCCAGATCATCGAGAGCTGCCGAACGGAGTTGATACGGTGCAGCCGGGCGTGCTGGTCGAGCCCCTCCGACAGCCGTCCAAATTCGCTCAACGTGAGGATGTGGCTCTCGAACCGGTCGGGATCGAGCAGCCGCACGATGGCGCCCACCATGCGCTCCAGACCGCCGAGGTCGAGCTTGTGCACGACATGCAGGACCTTGAGGCGCGGGGGCGGCGTCACGGGCGACTCGGGTACAGGCCAGACGTGCGCAGGACGAACCCGTTGAGCGACAGGCCCGAGGGCACGTTGACTCGCGGCACGGCGTAGCAGTTCACGCGGGCGGGGACGAACCAGCCGCCGCCGAGCGCGAGCGCGCCGGTATATCCCGCCGCCGCCGCCGCCGCCTCGACCGTCCGGCTCGCGAGACCGTACGGGTAGCTCAGCCACGGAATCGCGCTGGGGAATCTCTGGCGCAGCCAGGCGAGCGGCCGCGCCAATTCTTCGCGGAGGTCGGCCGGCGCGAGGCAGGCCAAGTTCGGATGGCTCCACGTGTGGGACGCCAGCGAGATGCCGGGGTGGCGCGTGGCCGCGCGCAGCTCCTCCTCGAGGGCGACGAGCCCCCACTCCGGAACAGCGCGCCAGCGCAGCCCCTGCGCCTCCGCCCAGGCGCGCACCGCCTCGTCCTTACCGGCGAGCCGGTGAAGCGCGTGGTCGCGTACGGCGGCCGCGACGCCACTCTCGTCCGCCACCGCATCCCACCAGAACGGTCCCTTCCCCGCGAAAGAGGGCACCACGAAAAGCGTCGCCGGTACGCCCCGCCTGGCCAGTTCTTCGACCCCGATCGCAACCGCTCCCCGGTACGCGTCGTCGAATGTGATCGCCACCCGCGGCCGGCGCCCGGACGGTGCAGGGGTAAGAACTTCGTCCAACGGCACGACGGCATGACTGCGGAGCAGGTGCTCGACCTGGCGAACGAACGCTCGGCGCGTGAGGTGCAGCGGCCCGTCGCCGAAGCTCCGGCTGTCATCCGGCACGACATTGTGATACGCCAGCACGAGCGAGCGACGGACCAGAGCGGCCCGGCGCAGCGCGGCGCCGCCACTCCACACCAGTCCGGTCTCGAGCAGCGCCCTAACGGCTGCTCGGACGCTCATCGAGAAGGGGAACTGATCCCGCCCGCGAGGGGAAAGGCGCCGCCCGGTCCCCAGACGCCGGGGCGGGCGGGCGGCGGCGAGCCCGCCGCCGCCGCGGAAACGACCCGGCTCAATCCCAGGCACATCCCCAAGAGCGCGTACAGATAGGCGGAGTAGGCCTGCGACAGGAACAAGGCGGTCACGACGAACCCTACCAGGCATGCGGTCAGGACCTGCGCCAGTACCGCGGCCTCTCCGGCGGACCACCGCCGGATCCTGCCCAACATCCGGAAGCCATCGACCACCAACGCGACGAGGAAGATCACGCCAAAGACGCCCAGCTCAGCGCCGATCTGAATGAAGGAATTGTGCGCCGTCGACCAGCGAAAACTCCGGCCATAGCGCTGGCGCTCGCGGGCTTCGGGTGACAGCGTGCCCTCGGCGCGCTCGAAGTTCGCAGCCCCGACGCCGAGCGCGGGATGACTCAGCATGTACTCCACTCCCCGCTTCCAGATCTCCACCCGGCCCGTCTCCGACTTGCCGCTCCAGTTGTAATCGCCCGTGGGGTGCAGGATGGTCTCGATCCGCTCGAAGTAGCGGTCGCTCGCCAGCCCCATGAGCAGCACGACGAGCAGCGCCACGGCGCCCACGCGCTTGGTACGGGAAATTCCCTGGAACCGCAGCAGCAGGTAGCCCGCCACCACCACGAACCCCAGGAAGCCGCCGCGCGACCCGGTCTCGCCGAGCGTCGTTATGAGGAACACCGTTGCCGCCGCCAGCGCCAGGCGGCCGGGCCACCTCGTAGGTCGGCGCCAGAGGTACAGGACCAGGGGCAGCGTGCACACGATCAGCGTAGCCAGATCGTTTACGTCGTAATAGGTAGCTTCCGTGCTCAGGCGACCCTCGCTCCCGACCTCGGCGTGCGTGAGGATGGCCAGCGCGCACAGCGAGACCCCCACGATCTGCACCCAGGCGAACCGCCGCACGTCGGCCAAGCCGCGCACGCTGGCGGCGATCAACAGCATCAGGAGCACGCTCCGCGCGTAGTCCTTGAGCAAGAACGCAAGGCTGCGCCCCGGCGTCAGAGCTCCCGGAATCGAGAGCGCGACCAGCACTACGATGGCCAGGGCGAAGCGGACGACGGACTGATCGAGGCGGCCCAGCCGGCGCCGGCGGTCGCGATCGAGCGCGAACAGGACGGCTGCCGCCGCCGTCGCTAGGATCGGCAGACCGAACAGGGGCAGGCCGCGGACGAGCAGCTGGATGCGCCACACTTGAAGGAAGAGGACCACCAGCAACGCGACCTGCAGCGCATCCCAACGGAAGCGCTGCGTCGCGGGAGCAGCCGCAGGAGCGGCCATAGCAGCTTTCATAGAAGACGGCCGCTCAGCGGTGGCAAAATCCGGGCTGGTGGCGCCATAGTGTCGGAGCGACGCATCCTGATGCGGCCACGCAACGCCCGGTCAGCGGCGCCGCAGCGTGAGAAAGGCTGCCATCGGGTGCCCGCCATCGTCCGGATCCAGCGGGCGCAGCAAGATCGCCAGCACGCCCTCCAGCGGATACAAGGGTGCTCGCAGGGGGCCCAGCCGCGCCAGAATCGATTCCATTCGCACCGCACCTTCTCCCCAGTAGCTCAGGTCCACGACGTCGGCCAGTTCGGTCGACAACAACCGTTCGTGCAATGTCCGTCTGTCGTAGTGCCGCTCGTAAAACACGGGCTCGGACCCGCCGGCCTTGCGTTCATACACTTGGCCGTGGACGAACGTCTCTCGGTAGCGCCGGTCGAAGGGCACCGTCACCACGACGACGCCGCCCGGACGCACCACACGCAACAGCTCCCGTATGGCCGCAGTGTCGCCGCCGTCTGGGATGTGCTCCAGTACAGAAACGCTGTAGGCGGCGTCGAACGACGCATCCGGATAGGAGAGCGCGCGTCCGTCCTGCACCTCCGATCGCACCGTTCCGGTCGCGCGTCCGGCCCCCTTCCCGTTCAACTGTTGTGCGTCGGCGTAGCGCTGGCTCAGGGCAACGGCTTGGGGGAGAATGTCGGTGGCGACCACGTGATAGGCCCGATGGCGGGCGAGCATTGCGGCGAGGTCCTTCGGGCTGCCCAGGTCGAGCACTCGGGAGCCCGGGGGGCAAGTGAGGTGTTGCCACGCATACCCGAATTCGCGGCTGCGCCAATAGCTCACGGGCAACACCAAACGCTTGAGACCCAGCACCGGGTCGCGACGCAGCGATCGCAGCCCGACCAGGACCCCAGCCGCCCAGACCCCGAGTGGATGCCCGTTGCGCAGTAGCCCGCCCAGATTCACCTCCAGCGGGTCGCGAGGGGGGAGCGCGCTCTGGGTCGCGCAAGGCGCATGCCGCTGCATGGCCGCAATACCACGGCCGCACGCTGGCCGCGCCGATCAGTCTCAAGCGTGCCTGCTGACTGCGCCGCAACCTCGTGTGGCGCCGACGCGACACACGCCCGAAGCAAACGCGAGGCTACTGGGCGCACCCGATGCGTCGGGTGCTCACGACGATGTTGTCAAGATAGCGTTCCTGGGTCGCAGGCGCCCCGTTGTTCCAGTAGTTCTCGAAGAACACCGCGTTGATACCGTAATCGCTGAAAGTGCCGAGGAAATTGAGCGCCGTTTCCCTCGTTTCCAGGTTGCCGTTCACCCAGAGCTCGAATACACCGTTGGCAACACCCGGGTCGTTGAGCTTCGCGTGCGCCTCGACGCAGTTCCACCGGCCGACGTGGCTCGCGTCGAACAACGGCGTGACCCCGACTTTCCGGCCCAGCCATGTGAAATGGCCGAAGTCGTTGTACCCCGCGGTGCGCAGCGTCCCGGGACCGTCCGTGCCGCGTACCGGGTCGAGCTGCAGATGGTCCGAGTCGCCGTCGTCGCCACCCCAGACGTGCGCGATCATCGCCTGCGCCCATTTCGGCGTCGCGAAACTGATCGCGCGGCTCAGCTTGTAGCCGGCTCCCCCGATCCAGCCGGGTTGGGTGCGCACATACAGCCGCCAGTACAGGTCGCGGTAGATCGCCGAGCCGGCATCGACGGGTCGGAAGTACTCGGCGGGCACCTTCCCCACGGCCAGGTGCAACGCCCCGGCCGACACCTGCCCCTGTGTGAACCGCACGCGCATGCCGTACGACCCGTCGACCCCGACCCCCGCCGCGCGCGCAAACGCCCCGTCCGCGTCTTCGTACTCGAAATACTGCTTGAGCCGATCCTGCTCGAAGTCGTCACACCATATCCATCCGGGGCGCGGTGTCGCGCACTCGTTGGTGCGCGTCGGCGCCGGAGCGGCAGGCGCGGCGCGCTGGGCGAGTGCTGGAGCGGCCGCCCACGCGACGACGAGCGGAGCCCAGGAGAGCCATGCACGCCACGATCGCTGGTTCACGCAGGGGCCTTGTGCAACCACCGTGCCCGGAACCGTGACGAACACGCTCACGGGCTTGGCGTGGCGGCCCCAATCGGATAGTTCGTTGCTTGCGTGAAGAGGTCGTATACGACGACCGGGCTGAGACTCGATTGCAAGTACGTCGCACCGTCCCAGAACAGCAGGCCTTGGGTGGAGCCGTTCGTCGTCCCCATGTAGCTCCAGCAGGGGCTGTCCATCACCTTGTTGCCGTTCACCCAGATCCCGATCGTGCCGCAGTTTTGCGCGGTGTAGCGGTGGTACCGGTACACCACGTCGTAAACGGTGCCCTCGCTCAGTTTCTGCGGCCACGGATATCGCCCGCCGTTGATGATCCACATCTCCGGCTCGGAGAACAAGCCGATGTCGCCATCCGAGCATGGGGCGATGTTGGACATCACCCACCCGTTCCAAGCGCTCCCGGCCTGGCCGTACACCGACTTGTGGACCTTGAGCTGGGACGTCGGGTTCAGGGACGTGCACGTCGTGCCGCCCACCGCCGCGAGTGCTCCCGGTGCCAGCACGAAGCGGACCTCCTGAAACAGATCCCGATCAAGCGATGGATCCAGCGGCAGGCCGGCCAGCTTGCCGTGACCAAACCACGCCTGGAGCGCGGCGGCTCCGGTCGCTCCCCCCGGAATCGTGCACTTGATGGAATAGGCGCTGCCGGCGTCCCGCTGATCGAGGCTCGGTTCGCAGCTGCCGCCGCCGTACGCGTATACGTCGAGCGGCCCCGTCGTCCCGTCCGTGAAGTTCGTCCGGTAGTAGATCACACGCGCCGCCGACGGCTTGTGCTCCTCGCTCGGGGAGGCGCATTGCGGACCGGTCGCGTCGCCGCACGGCAGGCAACCCGTCGCGAGAACCGCCGCCAGCGCCGTCGCGGCAACCTGGGCCAGTATCCAGAAGCGAATGTCCGCGTCCCATCGTGCCATAGTGGGTCAGACCTCGATTTTGCGACCGACACCTTTTACACCGGGAGCCCCGTGAGTTCGCAGGTTCCACAGTCGCCTGGTGTTGCGCTGCGGCGACATCGCGTGCAGAAATACATAGGCCGCCGGCGCCGTTGCGGCACGCCGGCGGCCTGCCCGACCCTCCCGCGCTCATGGACTCGCGGTGGCGGCTCCAATGGGGTAGCTGGTGGCCTGCGTGAACAGCATGTACACCGACAGCGGCGCCAACCCGCTCTGCAGGTACGTCGCGCCGTCCCAGAACAGCAGCCCCTGTGCCGACCCGTTCGTCGTCCCCATGTAGGTCCAGCAGGGACTGTCCAGCACCTTCGTCCCATTCACCCAGATCGCGGTCGTGCCGCACCCCTGGGCCGTATAGCGGTGATACCGGTAAATCACGTCGTACACCGACCCCTCGTTCAGCGAGGGATAGGTCCCCGGCCAGGCAGACTCCGTCCCGTTGAGGGTCCACATCTCGGGCTCCGAGAACAGGCCGATGTTGCCGTCGGCGCAGGGCGCAATCTCCGACATCACCCACCCGTTCCACGCGCTCCCCGCCTGCCCGTACACCGACTTATGCGCCTTGAACTGCATCACCCCACCGGGCCCTGAGGCATTCGCCGCGGTGCACGTGGTCCCACCGATCGCCGCCGCCGCTCCCGGAGCTAGAACGAACCGGACTTCCTGGAACAGGTCCTGATCGAGCGAGGGGTCCTTCGGCGTGCTGGCGAGGCGCCCGTTGCCGAACCAGGCCTGCAGCGCCGCCGCCCCGGCCGGGATCGCCGGAACGGTGCACTTGATCGAGTACGCGCTGCCGGCGTCTCGATAGTCGGTGCTCTTGGCGCAGCTGCCGCCGCCGTAGGCGTACACGTCCAGCGCCCCCGTCGTCCCGTCCGTGAAATTCGTCTTGTAGTAGGTCACCTGCCCCGACTGGATTGGCGTGGCTCCGATGGATGCCGTGCCGCTCCGGCCCTCGCTCGTCGCGGTGATGGTCGCCGACCCCGGCGACACCGCCGCCACGAGCCCGGTCCCGCTCACCGTCGCAACGCCGCTGTTATCGCTGGCCCAGCTGATCGTCCGGCCCGAGAGCACGTTGCCGCTCGCGTCCTTGAGCGTCGCGGTGAGCTGCACGGTCTGTCCGACGGGGGCGCTCGCGGTGGCGGGGCTGACGGATACCGTTGCCACCGGTACGACCGTCACGGCGATGCTCGCGCTGCCGCTCTTGCCCTCGCTCGTCGCCGTGATCGTGGTCGAGCCCGGTGACACTGCCGTCACGAGCCCAGTGGCGCTCACCGTCGCGACCGCCGCACTGCTCGACGTCCAAGTCACCGTCCGGCCTGTCAAGGAATTGCCGCCGGCGTCCCTGAGGATCGTCGCGAGCTGCTGGGTGTTGCCCGCCACCACGCTCGCCGTCGCCGGACTCACCGACACGGTCGCCACCGGCGCCGGCACGGTGGGCACGGCCGCCGTGGTCCCACTCACGACATTCGACAGGTTGCCGAACACCGCGTTCACCTTGAGCGTCCCACGGTACGCGACCAGCTCGAAGCTGTACGTGGTGCCCGGCGTCATGCCCAGCACCGCGCAGGTGCGCTTCGCGCCGATCGCTGTCCCGATGACCGGCGTGGTGCACGTCCCCCGTGTCACGCTCGGGGCCGAGCTGCCCCAGGTGAGCGTCGAGCCCGCCACGCCCCGGATGTCATAGCTCGCCGGCTGGCCGCTGCCGTCGGTCACTTCCGTGAAGCTCAACGTCACCGAGGTGTCGCTGGTGCTCGCCACCTTCAAGTCCGAGACCGTCCCGGGGCTCGTCACCACCGGCGCCGGGATCGCGATCGCCGCGGTGCCGCCCTTCCCTTCGCTCGTCGCGGTGATCGTCGCCGACCCAGAGGTCACCGCCGTGGCGAGGCCCGCAGCGCTGACGGTCGCGACGCCCGAGTTGCTCGAGGTCCACGAGACCGTCCGGCCCGTGAGCGTATTGCCCGCCGCGTCCTTCAGCACTACGGCGAGCTGCTGCGTGCCGGCGATGTTCAGGGTCGCGCTGCCTGGCGTCACCACCACCGAGGCGACGGGCACGCTGGCCGCGGCTGCCGTGGCGCCGCTCGCGACGTCCGAGAGGTTGCCAAACACCGCGTTCACCTTGAGCGTGCCCCGGAACGCTACCAGCTCGAAGCTGTACGTGGCGCTCGCCGTGAGACCCAACACCGTGCAGCTGCGCACGGTCCCGATCGCCGTCCCCGTCACCGGCGTGGCGCACGTGCCCCGAGTCACGCTTGGCGCCGTGGCGCCCCAGCTGAGGGTCGAGCCCGCCACGCCGCGGATGTCATAGCTCGCCGGCTGGCCGTTGCCGTCGGTTACTTCCGTGAAACGCAGCGTCAGGGTGGTGTCGGTCTTCGCGACGACCGTCAGATCGTTCACCGTGCCCGGCGTGCCGGTCGGGACGGGCGTCCGCGCTGTGCCGTTCGCCACGTTCGACAGCGGGCCGAAGACAGCGTTCACCCTGAGGGTGCCGCGGTACGACACCAGCTGGAATTGATATGCCGTCCCAGTGACCAATCCGAGCACGGTGCAGCTGCGCATCGCGCCGATGGCCGTCCCGGCGACCGGCGTGGTGCACGTGCCCCGCGTCACGCTTGGAGCGGTACCGCCCCAGGTGAGCGGCGCCGGGGCGACCCGGATGTCGTAGTTCGACGGGGCGCCGAGGCCATCGTCGACCTCAGTGAACCTGAGCGTTGCGGAAGTATCGGTCATGGCGGCCGCCGCGAGGTCGGTGACCTGGGCGGGCGCGCCGGTGGTGGTGGCAAAGCTTGGATGGGTGGGCACATTCACAGACGACAAGTCGCCCGTCTCGCATGCGGCAAAGAACGCCGCCGCGCCGACGAGCAGGGCGCGCGTTCGCGACCGCGCCACTCGCTGAGACAGCTTAAAGAGATAGGGCATTGTGTTGCACTCCTTCTACAAGTGGTTCCCAGGCAACAAAAGGGGCCGCCCGCGTTGAATGCTCCCTTCGCTGGCGGCCCGGCGGACTTGGCGCTGCCTGTGCGCGTTAGTCCCGTGACTCTGCGTCACCGTCTTTCGACGGCTTTGCTCTTACAGCGTCTTTTTTTTGAACTCGGCCTGCCAGCCCCGCCTCACGGACTGGCGGTCGCGGCTCCGATCGGGTAGTTGGTCGCCTGAGTGAACAGGACGTAGACCGAGTAGGCACCGAACGGGCTCTGCAGGTACGTCGCGCCATCCCACAACACGAGCCCCGCCGTGGAGCCCCCGGTGGTCCCCAGGTAATTCCGCTGCACCGAATCCATGATCTTCACGCCGTTCACCCAGACGGCGACCGTTCCAACACCCAATGCCGAGTAGCGGTGATACCGATAGATGACGTCGTAGACTTGTCCCTCGGCGAACGGCAGCGGCGCAGGCCACTTGCGCATGTCGCTATAGGCCGTCGACTGGCCGTAGAGTTCGGGCTCCGTCGCCATCGCGCCGACACCGCCGCACGGGGCGAAGTCGCTCATCACCCAGCCGTTGACGTTGCCCCCCACTTGGCCGTAGACCGACTTATGCAGCTTGATCTGCGACGTGGGGTTGCCGGCGCACGTATTCCCGCCAATCGCGGCGGCCGCGCCCGGCGCGATCACGAACCGGACCTCCTGGAAGAGGTCTTGATCGAGCGTCGGATCGAGTGGGGACCCGGCGAGGCCGCCGTGCCCGAACCACGCCTGCAGGGCGGCGGCATCGTCTGACTTGGTGCCGGGAATCGTGAACTTGATGGAATGCGCGCTCCCGGGGTCCACGTAGTCCGTACTCGCAGCCCACGACCCCGAGCCGTTGTAGGAGTAGAAGCCGAGCGCCCCCAGCGTGCCGCCGCTGAAGTTCGTGCGGTAGTACGTCACCTGGCCGGGCTGGCTCGTCGCCACGGTGAGCGGCATGGTGCCGCTCTGCCCTTCGCTCGTCGCGCTGATCGTCGCGCTACCCGCGACGATGCCGGTCACGAGACCGGTGGCGCTGACCATGGCAATGCCCGAGTTGTCGCTGGCCCACGTGACCGTGCGGCCCGAGAGGATGTTACCGTTCGCATCCTTGAGGGTCGCGGTCACCTGCAGCGTCCCGCTAATCTGGACGGTCGCCGGCGAGGGACTCAGCGTCACCGATGCCACCGGCGCGATCGCTGCAGTGACTGTGAGCGCGCTCGTGCCACTCTTGCCCTCGCTCGTCGCGGTGATCGTGGCGGAGCCGGCGGCGACGCCGGTCACCAGGCCGGTGCCGCTGACCGTCGCCACGGCCGCATTGCTGCTGGCCCAGGTCACCGTGCGTCCGCTCAACACGCTGCCACTGGCGTCCTTGGTCGTAGCGGTGAGCTGGACGTTCTGCCCCGCCTGCACGCCTGCCGTCGCCGGGCTCACCACCACCGACGCCACCGGAACGATCGTCACGGACACCACGGCTGAGCCGCTCTGTCCCTCGCTCGTCGCGGTGATCGTGGCGGAGCCGGCGGCGACGCCGCTCACCAGGCCGCTCCCGCTCACCGTCGCCACGCCTACATTGCTGCTCGCCCAGGTCACCGTCCGCCCGCTCAGCGCGCCGCCGCTGGCATCCTTGGGCGTGGCGGTGAGCTGCACGGTCTGCCCTGTTTGTACGCTTGCCGTCGCCGGGCTCACGCTCACCGACGCGACCGGAACGATCGTCACGGACACCGTGGCCGAGCCGCTTTGTCCTTCGCTCGTCGCGGTGATCGTGGCGGAGCCGGCCGCGGCCGCGGTCACCACCCCGGTCCCGCTCACGGCCGCCACAGCGGCGTTGTTGCTGGCCCAGGTGATCGCGCGGCCTGCCAGCGTATTGCCGTTCGCGTCCTTGAGCGTCGCGACCAGGGAAACCGCGCCGCCGACCGTGACGGTAACGGAGCTGGGCGCGACGCTGACGGAGGCAACAGGAAGGGGGGCTGGATCGACGACGGTGACGGCCGCAGAGTCCCGCTTGCTGCCGCTGGTCGCGCGGATGACGAGTCCACCCGCGGCGCGGCCTCGGACCACGCCCGCCGCGCTGACGGTGGCGAGGGCGGTGTTCGCGCTCGCCCAGGTGACGGAATTGGGCGGACGGTTGTTTGACATGATGACGCTGGCGCTCAATTGCAGGCTGTCGCCCACGAGCAGCGTAACGGTCTGTGGCTGAATGGCGACGGAAACGACGCCGAAATCCGGATTACTGGCGCCCGTATCGACGGGCACCTCGCAAGCCACAGTGAGGAATACGGCGCCGAGCGCCAGGAATGTCCGAACGTACATGACCCTCTCCCAAGTGAGGTTCGGCGGCCCGACTGGCGTGGCACGCGCGTGGCGTGCGGTAGCCTCGTGGCTTTGCGTCGCCGGCTTTCGCCGGGTTTGCCTTTGTCGCGCTCCCTCTGGAAGAGGGCGGCGCCCTGCCGAACTGCGGTGTGTCGACTCCTACACGAACGAAATGGCCGCCAACATCTCGAAAACGTCTCGAGTCGCTGGCGGCCCGGCGGACTTAGCGACTCGCGTCGCCGTAGTCCCGTAGCTCTGCGTCGCCGTCTTTCGACGGCTTTGCTCTGAGCAGCGTGAATCACCTTGTTCGGGGGGCCTACTCAAGTGTGGCCCCCTCGCGGCGTGGCATGGTAGCAACGGGGGTCAACCCGCGCAAGTAGTGCAAGTTAGTGGAGCAGCGGCACCTGCAGTTGGGCGATCGGGGCCGTCAAGGGGGCTGCGTTTTTGTGCAGAACCCCTAGTTTCGATAGTGAACAAATATTGGGCACGTACGCCCACGCCTAGGGGCTGGACGTCGCGTTTCCGATGGGGTAATTGGTCGCCTGCCCAAACAGGTTGTAGACAATAAACGGCGCCAGCCCGTTCTGCAGGTAGGTGGCGCCGTCCCAGAACAACAAGCCCTGAACGGATCCGTTCGTCGTTCCCATGTAGCTCCAGCAGGGGCTGTCCATCACCTTCGTGCCGTTGACCCAGATCGCGATCGTACCGCAGTTCGGCGCCGTATAGCGGTGATAGCGATAGACGACATCGTATACCCTTCCCTCCAGCAACGAGGGGAAGGTCCCCGGCCACGCGAATCGCTGACCGTTCAGGTTCCACATCTCCGGCTCGGAGAAGAGACCGATATTGGGGTCGGAGCACGGCCCCACCGCGGACATCACCCAGCCGCTCCACGCGCTGCCCGCCTGACCGTAGACCGACTTGTGCACCTTGAACTGTGACGCAGGATTCGTGGACGTGCACGACGTGCCCCCGATCGCCGCGGCCGCTCCCGGGCCCAAGACGAAGCGGACTTCCTCGAACAGGTCCTGATCCAACGAAGGATCCTTGGGCAGGCCTGCAAGACTGCCGCGGCCGAACCAAGCCTGGAGCGCCGCGGCTCCACTGGCGCCGGCGGGTATCGTGCACATGATGGAATAGGGGCTGCCGACGTCCGTGTAGGCGGTGCTCTTCACGCAGCCGCCGCCGCCGTAGGCGTACACGTCGAGCGGTCCCGTCGTGCCGTCACTGAAGTTGGTGCGGTAATAGGTCACCGGGGGCGGGGTGGGCACTACGCTCAGTTGTGTCGTATCGCTCTTTCCCTCACTGGCAGCGGCGATCGTCGCCAGGCCCTCGGTCACTCCCGCCACGAGCCCGCTCGTGTTCACTGTGGCGACGGTCGGCGCGCGCGAGGTCCAGCTCACCGTCCGACCGGTGAGCAGGTTGCCTCTCGCGTCCTTGAGGATCGCGACGAGCTGGAGTGTGCCGCCGAGCAGGACCCAGCTGTGGGGATAGGCGATGCTCACCGAGGCGACGGGCGCCGTAGACCCTGCGGTGACGCCGGTGGCGACGTTCGACAACTCACCGAACACGGCGGTGCTGTTCAGCGTGCCGCGGAACGCGACCAGCTCGAAGCTGTACGTCGTGCCGCTGGCGAGGCCCAGGACGGTACACGTCCGCTTGGCGCCGCTCGAGTGGCCAGCCAGCGGCGTCGCGCACGTCCCCTGGCTCGCGCTCGTCGCGTTCGTCCCCCAGGTGAGCGTGGTTCCGGCCGCGTAGCGAACATCGTAACTGGCGGGTCGGCCCATGCCGTCGCTGACTTCGGTGAAACCAAGTGTTACGGAGCTGTCCGTCGTGGCGGCGACCGTGAGATCCTCCACGGTCCCCGGCGGGTGGGGCGAAACGATGATCTGCGCCCTGCCGCTCTGGCCGCCGCTCGTCGCGGTGATGGTCGCCGACCCGGGAGCGACGCCGGTCACGAGGCCGGTCCCGTCCACCGTGGCCACGCTCGTGTCGCTGCTCGTCCACGTGACGGCCGGCGCCCGCGCGGGAACACTGCCACCGTCTTGGGGGATCGCCGTGAGCCGCACCGCGTCTCCAACACCCACGCTCGCTGCCGGCGGCGTCACCAGCAGTGCGACCGTTCCGGTTGGAGACTCGAGGCAGGCGATCGTGAGCGCCGAGACGGTCGCGACGAGCAGCGCCGCCCGCCGCGTCGCAATTCGAGAACTTCCTGGACGGATCATGCCTGGCCTCGTACCGATCCTTTCATCGTCTCATGTGCCATCGGTCTCCCGCAACAATCCCCTCCTCAAAGACAAGACGACAAAGGAGCTCACGGGCCGTTGCCGCGCTGTGATGGAAGTTGTCGCGTATCTACCACACTGGCAACGAGGCCGTGCGACACCCTCCTCCGTCGCGGCGGTCCGACAGGACGGACACCACAGTATGTCGGACGGCCGCCACGACGTCGAGCAGTGTTTGACTTGGCAGGCAACACGGCCCGAGCCGGTGCGGTGATTGCAGGAGCCACTGGGCGATGAAGGCGCTACGAATCCTGGGGCTGATCGCGCTCGGCGCCAGCTGCCATCTCGACAAGCTCTTGAACGGCGGCGGGAGCCGGGCGTCGCCCGGCCCCAACGGCACTGATATCGCAATTACGACCGCGACGAGCGGCGTCAACCTGCCGAGCGGCTATAGCCTCACTGTCGACGGCGGCGCGGCTGGAACCATCGGGACGAGCGCGAGCCTCACGATCAAGGGAGTCACCGCTGGCGACCATGTGGTCGGGCTCAATGGCGTGCCAGCCA
>QHTP01000176.1 GCA_003220855.1 Gemmatimonadota bacterium | reverse complement strand
GGCACCTTGTTCGCGTTCGTGCTGGTGTGCGTCGGCGTGCTGGTGCTGCGTCACACGGACCGTGCTCGTCCAAGACCGTTCCGGGTGCCACTGGTCTGGGTCGTCTCGCTCACGGGTGCCGCACTCTGCGTGTTCGTCATGGTCGGGCTGCCGGGTGAAACCTGGTGGAGGTTTGCGATCTGGCTCGCCATCGGTCTCGCGTTGTACGCCCTCTACGGCTTCCGGCACAGCCGGCTACATCCCGGGACGGGCTCCGGGCGGTGAAGCTGTACACGAAGATCTTCGTGGGACTCCTGGCTGGCGGGCTGTCCGGTCTCGCGGTCAACGTGTGGGCGGGTAGGGCGACGTGGGTGCACTGGGTGGACACCAACGTCGCCGGTCCCGTGGGACAGATCTTCTTGCGGCTCCTGCTGATGACGGTCGTGCCGCTCGTGTTCACATCCATCACGCTCGGGGTCGCGCAACTCGGGGACATCCGGAAGGTGGGCCGCGTGGGCGCGCGTTCGCTCGCCTACTTCCTCCTGTCCACGGTGATCTCCACGGTGATCGGCATCCTGCTCGTCAACGTCGTGCGCCCCGGCGTGGGTGTACCGGTGGAGGTGCGCCAGCAGCTCCTCGACGCGTATCGGGGGCAGGTCGCCGGCTTGCAGGCGGGCGGCAGCACGACCTTCGGCGTCGATCTGTTCGTGAATATCGTGCCGCGCAATCCGATCCAGGCGGCCGCGAACCTCGACATGCTCGGCATCATCTGCTTCGCGCTGGTGTTCGGCGCGGCCCTGACGCTGATCCCGGAGGAGAAGGCGCGCCCTCTCGTCCGGGTGCTCGACGCCGTCGCCGAGGCGATCGCCAAGATCATCGGGATGGCGATGCACCTCGCTCCGTACGGCGTGTTCGGGCTGATCTTCGTGGTCACGTCGCTCCTGGGGTGGGACATCTTGCGGAAGCTGCTCGCCTACGTGCTCGTGGTCCTGGTCGGCCTGCTGATCCACGGCACGGTGAGCCTGTCACTCCTGGTCCGCTTTCTCGGGGGACTGAATCCACTCGTCTTCTGGCGTCGGATTTCGCCGAGCGTCGTCACCGCATTCACCACCAGCTCGAGCAACGCGACGCTGCCCACCAACATCGCCGTGGCCGAGCAGGAGCTGAAGATCCCACCTCGAATCGCCGGCTTCGTGCTGCCGCTCGGCTCCACCATGTGCCACAACGGGACGGCCTTGTATGAGGGCGTGACCGTGCTGTTTCTCGCGCAATTGTTCGGCGTGAACCTCACGGTGGGCCAGCAGGTGATTGCCATGGTCCTGAGCGTGATCACGGCGGTGGGCACGGCGGGCGTGCCGGGTGGCTCGCTTCCGCTCCTGATGGTGGTGTGCGCAACGGTCGGCGTCCCGCCGGAAGTGGTCGGCGTGGTCTACGGCGTGGAGCGCATTCTCGACATGAGCCGGACGACACTCAACGTGTGTGGGGATCTCACCGCGGCGGTGTACGTGGCGCGCACGGAGAGCGAGTGGGATCCGAGGCTGGTCACGGCGCAGACGGGACTGCCTCAAGCGGCTTGAGCGATGCGTGGTGAGTGGTGAGGTCACACACCGCACACCTGTCCTATTCCAGCTCCACCGCCAGCTTCAGCGCCCCTACGGCCGCATCGATCCGCTCGGGCACGAGGCGGGCCCGCTTGAAGCCCGCGGCGAGCCGCTCGCGAAACGCGGCGGTGAGCGGGGACTGCGGCAGGAGCAGGCCGCCCGTAATCGCGACGGGCACGGGGCTCGTGGTGGGAAAATGGCGCCCCAGCATGACGACCAGCTCGACGAGTTCGCGCGCCGCCTCGTCGACCGCCCGCTGGGCCACTACCTCGCCCTCCCGCGCCGCGTTGAGCACGTGGGGTGCGAGCGCCGCCACCTGGGCTGGGGTCGCCGTCGCCGTCCAACGCACCAGGTCGTCGAACTGCTGCAGGCCGAGTGCCCCGAGCAGCCGGGCCAGGAGGGTCGACCCCTCGCCCCGGCCGTCTTGCGCTCGCCCCGCCAGGTCCAGCGCGCGGCGACCGAGCCAGTATCCCCCGCCTTCGTCACCCAGCTGCCACCCGTACCCTCCCGCGCGGTGGATCTCGCCGCCCGGCCCCCGCGCGTACGCGATCGAGCCCGTGCCGGCGTTCACGAGCACGCCCGGGCCGCGGGCGAAGGCCGTGGTCAAGGCCACCTCCCCGTCCGCGAGCACGCGCACGCGGCGGGCGACGCCGGCGTCCACCAGCGCCGCTTCGAGCTCGGCCTGCTCCTGCCGCCGCCCCGCGCCGGCTGCTCCGACGACCGCCGCCGCGCCGGGGAGCTCGATCCCGGCCTGGCCTGCCGCCCGGCGGGCGGTCTCCGCCAGCACGGCGGCGGATCCGGCCGCTCCGCCCGGCCGCATGGAGGCGCCCGGCCCGTCGGCACGGCCAAGGATCTTGGTCGGCGACCCGATGACGACGGTGGAATGGGAGCCGCCGGCGTCGGCGCCGAGAAAGGCGTCGGTCTGTGACATGGTCTATCCTCCGACCGCCCGACCGCCTGACCGCCCGACCGTCGAGGAGAAGATCCCCACGAGCACCGTCACCGCCGTTCCCAGCGGCACGTACCACGGCCAGGCGAGTCCCGGCAGCACGCGCCACGGCACACCGAGCACGACAGGGGTCATCACGAGCACGCTCACGATGATGGCCGCGACGACGTCGCGCTGGCGGGCGTTCGACCACCATCCGCCCAGCAGATAGGTCCCGAGCAGGCCGCCGTATGTGATCGACGCGATGCTGAGCGCCAGCTGGACGACGGGCGTGTTCTGGTTGCGGAGCGTCATCGCGCCGGCCACGAGCACCGCGGTCCACAGGAGCGTGAGCCAGCGGCCGACCCGGAGCAGGTGCGTCGGCTCCTGGCGACCCGAGAGTGGCGCGTAGAAATCGAGCGTGGAAGCGGAGGCGAGGGAGTTGACGGCCGAGGCGTGGCTACTCATGGCCGCGGCCAGGATCCCCGCGACGACGAGCCCGCCGAGGCCGGCCGGGAGCCGGGTGATCACGAAGCTCGGATAGATGGCGTCACTGCGGCCGCCCTGATCCGCGCCGGCCAGCCACAGGCTCGTGCCCACGAGCAGGAACAGCGCGAACTGGACGATGATGAAGACGCCCGATCCGATGAGGGCGCGCTGGGCGTCCTTGAGCCCGCGGGCGGCGAGCAGACGCTGCACGATCAGATGGTCGGTGCCGTGCGACGCGCCCGCGAGCAGGGCCCCACCCAGCACCCCACCCCAGAACGTGTACAGGACCGTGAACGACGGCGTGAAGTCGAGTGTGACGAGCTTCCCGGCCGCCCACGCCCGGGCGAATGCACTGGTCCCTCCCGCGAGCTGGGTCGCGACCACGAGCGTCGCCACCCCGCCCAACAGATACACCCCCAGCTGAATCACGTCCACCCACACGACGGCCCGCAGCCCGCCGACCCACGTGTAGGTCACGGTGACGAGGCCGATGGCCAGGATGCCGGCGGGCAGGCTCCAGTGGGTGATGATGGCGAGGGGGATGGCCGTGGCGAAGATCCGCACGCAGTCGGCGAGCGCGCGCGTGAGCAGGAACACGCCCGACGCCGCGCGCCGGGCGCCCGACCCGAAGCGACGCTCCAGCCGCTGATAGGCGGTGTCCTGGGTGCCCTCGAAATAGCCCGGGAGCAACAGCGCGGCGACACCGATCCGCCCCACCAGGTAGCCGAGCGCGAGCTGCAGGAACGTGAGGTCGCCGCGGGCCGCGATGCCGGGAATCGAGATCACGGTCAGCGCCGACGTTTCGGTGGCGACGATCGACAGCATGATGGCCCACCAGGGCAGCCCGCGGTGGCCGAGGAAGTAGTCGCTCGCGTCGCGCTGGCGGCCCGACAACACCAGGCCGAAGACGAC
>QHTP01000175.1 GCA_003220855.1 Gemmatimonadota bacterium | reverse complement strand
GCGCTCGAGGCGCGACAGCATGGTGGCGACGGTGGTTTGGGCGAGCCCGCGTTCGGCGTGCAGCGCTTCCCAAATTGCCTGCACCGTCGCTTCGCCCTTGTCCCAGATGACCCGCAGGATGGCGAGTTGCAGCTCGGTGAGTTGCTGGCCACCTGGCATGCCCGGCCTCGTGGTTGATCTACAGGAGTAGATTTACAGGTGTAGTAGTTGGCTGTCAAGGAGGGGGCGGCTGACCCCGGGGCGGTGCCCCGGGGTCCAGCAGGAAAGTGGCCGCGTTAGGGGGTGCCTACTTCGTCTGGAACAGCGGCAGGAAGCGCTGGTAGCCCTCGGCCTGCAGGCGCTCGACTGGGATGAAGCGCAGCGCGGCCGAGTTGATGCAGTAGCGCAGCCCGGTCGGCGCCGGGCCGTCGTCGAACAGGTGGCCCAGGTGGGAGTCGCCGTGGGCCGACCGGACCTCGGTCCGCTCCAGGAAGAGCGAGTGGTCGGTTTGCTGCGTGACGTTCGCCTGCTCGAGCGGCCGCGTGAAACTGGGCCACCCGGTGCCGGACTCGAACTTGTCGAGCGAGCTGAACAGCGGCTCCCCGGACACCACGTCCACGTAGATGCCGGCCCGATGGTTGTCCCAGTACTCGTTGTGGAACGGTGGCTCCGTCGCCTCGTGCTGGGTCACCTCGTACTGTAACTGAGTCAGCGACCGCCGCAGCGCGGCGTCGCTGGGCTTGGTGTCGTGCATGCTGGATCGTACCTCCGTCGACGGGGCTTCGGCGCCCCATATCGCCTGCAGGCGCCGGTCGCGGCCGCACGCCACGCGATACATGCCGTACCGCACGGGATTCTTGCGGTAGTAATGCTGGTGATACTCTTCCGCCGGGTAGAACGCTGTCGCGGTCAGGACGTCCGTGGCGAGCCGTTTCCCGAAGCGTACCTCGAGCGCGCGACGCGAGGCCGCGGCCACACGGTGCTGCATCGTGTCACGATAGAAGATCGCCGTGTGGTACTCCGGGCCGTGATCGCAGAACTGGCCGTCGGCCTGCGTCGGATCGATGTCGTGCCAGAACGCGTCCACCAGCCGCTCGTACGTGATCTTTGCGGGATCGTATACCACCTGCACCGACTCGAGGTGTCCCGTCTGGCCGGTGGACACCTGCTCGTACGACGGGTGCGACAGGGCGCCGCCCGTGTAGCCCACGGTGGCGGACACGACGCCCGCGACCTGGTCGAAGGCGCGTTCCATGGACCAGAAGCAGCCGCCCGCGAAGGTCGCGGTGTCGAGCGGTACGGTCGTGACGACGAGAGCGAGCAGCAGGTTCATGGGCTGAACCTAGGCGGGCGCGCCGCGCGTGTGAAGCGCCCGGACGCTTTCTTAGAGCTTTCTCACGGAGCTCACACTCCCCGCGCCGGCCGGGCCACCGTAGGTTAGGCTGCGTGCAGATTCTCCTCGTCGAGGACGACCGCGAGCTGCGGCGCTTCCTGAGCAAGGCATTCCGCGAAGAAGGCTACGGCGTCACGGAGGCCGACACCGGCGACCGGGCACTGGAGCGTGCGCTGGGTGGGACCTACGGTTGCATCGTCCTCGACGTGATGCTGCCGGGGCGGGACGGCTTCAGCGTCGTGTCGGAGCTCAGGGCGCGGGGCGTCTTCACGCCGGTCCTGCTGCTCACCGCCCGCGACGAGCTCGAGGCGCGGGTGAAGGGCCTCGAGGGCGGCGCCGACGATTACCTCACGAAGCCGTTCGACCTGCCGGAATTGCTGGCACGGGTGCACGCGCTGATTCGCCGCGCCGAGCTGCGGCACCAGGACGCCACGCTCAAGGTGGGCGATCTGATGCTCGACCCGCTCACGCGTCGCGTCACGCAGGGTGAGCGGGTCGTGGATCTGAGCCCGCGCGAGTTCGCGTTGCTCGAGTTTCTGATGCGCCACGCCGGCCGCTCCGTGTCCCGCTCGCGCATCGCCGAAGCGGTGTGGAACTACCAGTTCGATCCCGAGACCAACGTGGTGGACGTATACGTCAACTACCTGCGTAAGAAGCTGAGTTTCGGGGGCCGCACGGCTCCGATCCGCACGGTCCGCGGCGTCGGGTACCGGCTCGAGAGCGACGCCGTCACGTGAACGAACTGCGGCTGGGTGCAGTCCTCACGCGGCGGTTCACGCGCGTGGCCTGGACCGGGCTCGCGGGCTACGCGCTCCTGGTGGTGGCGTTGTTCGCCGCGGCGGCGGAGATGGCGCTGCGGCGCTCGCTCGACCACTCGGCCGACCTGACGCAGTCGTTGCTCGGCGCCTATCGCGACTCGACCAGCGAGCCCGGGGGCGTGATGCCGTCGGCGCTCGCCGACCGGCTCGTCGCCATGGGGGGCCAGGTGGTGATCACCCGCACCACCACCGGCGCCGGAGGAAAGCAGGTCGTCTACTTCGTGTCGCCCGACATGCCCGCGAAGCGGCTCGAGGGCCTGCCGGCGAGCGCCTCGCCGGACGACGTGCGCCGGGCCCTGCTCGCCGCGATCGCGCAGCGGGCGCGCTGGCGCTATCGCGTGCTGCACCGCGCGGCCGGTGTATTCGACATCTACGTTGTGGCGAGCCGGGAACCGTACGTCGTCGCGCTGGGCGCGCTCGCGGCCGCGGCGGCGCTGCTGCTCCCCGGCGCGGGGCTCGTCGTCGCGCGCGGCGCCCGTCAGGCCGTGGCCGGCGCGCTGCGGCCGCTCGAGCGGGTGGCCGCCGAGACGCGCGCCATCGGTCCCGCGGAGCTGGGCACGCGCCTGACCAGCCCGACGGGCCAGGCGGAAGTGACGGAGCTCGCGGACTCGGTCAACCGTATGCTCGAGCGGGTCGATCGGGCGCACCGCGCGCTGCAGGCTTTCACGGCGGACGCGAGTCACGAGCTGCGCACGCCGCTCACCCACCTGCGCGCCCGGGTCCAGTGGGCGGTGGCCGAAGGCCGCAGCGAGGGAGAGATGCGCGAGGCGCTCGGGGCGATGGAGCGCGTCCTCGACCAGACCGCCAAGCTGGTGGAGGAGCTGTTGCTCATCGCCCGGGGCGAGAACTGCCAGCTGGCGCTCGCGCACGCGCCCTTTGAGCTTACGGCCGTGGTGGACGAAGTGCGAGAGATCACGGAAGCGATGGCGCTCGGCAGAGATCTCGCCGTGGGCGCGACGCCGTCGCCGCCGCGCTGGGCGCTGGGCGACGCCGACCGTACGCGCCACATCCTCTTGAACCTCGCGTCCAACGCTGTCCGCTACACGCCCAACGGGAGCATCACGTTCGCGCTCGAGACCAACGGGACGATGGTGGGGGCGAGCGTGCGAGACACGGGGCCGGGCATCGCTGCGGAGCACGTGGAGCGGATCTTCGACCGCTTCTTCCGGGTCGATCAGTCGCGCAGTCGCGACCTCGGGGGCACCGGCCTCGGACTGGCGATCGCGCGGCTCTTGGCGGAGCTGCAAGGCGGGCACATCACGGTCGACTCAAGCCCCGGCGTGGGCAGCACGTTCACGGTGTGGCTGCCCGCGGCGGGCCTCACCCCCTGACCCCCTCTCCACTTGGTGGAGAGGGGGAACGTGAGGTTGCCTCTACCGCGCCGCGAGTCCCCTCGTCCCGGCCGGGAGGCCGGCAATCGGCCCGAGGGGCGTGAGGTGCCCGTCCGCTGCGACGCGGAACGCGTGGATGGCCTGGGCGCCGCCGGTCTGCAGCACGTACAAGTAGCGGCTGTTGTGGCTCAGCGCGATGTCGTTGATGCCGGCGCCGATCAAGGCGGTCCCGCCGTTGGCGTCCACCAGACTGATCGCGCCGTCCGGCGCGATGGCAAAGGCCGACACCGATCCGGCCCCGTTGCCGGTGAAGCCGAGGCGGCCGTCCGCGGTCACCACGGCCCAGCACGGCGCGCCCTGGTGCGTGGAGACAGGGCCGCTCACGAGCGCGGGCGTGCCGCTC
>QHTP01000232.1 GCA_003220855.1 Gemmatimonadota bacterium | reverse complement strand
ATCCAGATGCCGCTCTGCACCCGACCGGTATAGAAGCGGTGCAGTCCGAACGCGCCGCCCACGACCGCGAGCCCCAGTGCCACGGCGCGGGAGCGCTCCGACACGGCGGCCCCCCGCTCTCTCGAGTCGGCCGCCTCGTAACGCGACACCGCGTCCGACGGCACGGTCAGGAAGGGCCGACCGGCCCGACCGACCCCAGCATGGCGTCGAGCTCCTGACGGCGGATCACGCCCGCGCGGCGCGCCATCTCGCTGCCGTGACGGAACACGATGAGCGTCGGGATGGCGCGGATGTTGAAGCGGCGCGTCGTCGCCGGATTGCGGTCGGTGTCGAGCTTGACCACCAGCACGTCGCCCTGGCGCTGGCGCGCGAAATCGTCCAGGATCGGCGCCATGATCTTGCAGGGGCCACACCAGTCCGCATAGCCGTCCATGACCACGGGAACATCGGTGCCCTTGAGCACGCCGTCCAGCGTCGCGTCGGTCACCGCGATGGGCCGGTCGAGCAGGATGGGCCGCCCGCAGCTGCCGCACTTGGGGCGGTCGGCGATGCGGGTGAGATCCACACGATTGAGGGTCGCGCAAAAGGGACAGGCGACCGTCGCGTGCTTGCCGACTTCGGTGACGGACACTGCGCACCTCCCTCGGTGGTAATCTACATCTCGACGATGGCCTCCGCCTCGATCTCCACGAGCATCTCGGGGGCCACCAGCCGGCTCACCGCCACGAGCGTGGTCGCCGGCCGGATGTCGTGGAACGCTTCGCCGTGCGCCCGCCCCACACGCTCCCAGTCGGCGATGTCGGTCACGTACATCCGGGTTCGCACCACGTCCTCGAGCGATGCCCCGGCCTGGACGAGGGCCCGCTCGATGTTCTGCAGGGCCTGGGTCGCCTGCGCGTAGGCGTCGCCGATGCCCGTGATGCGGCCGTCCGGTCCCGTGGCCGTGGTCCCGGCAACGTGCACGGTCGAGCCCACCCGCACGGCGCGGGAGTAGCCCACGATCGGCTCCCACGGCGCGCCGCTCGCGATGTTGCGGCGGGGCATAGGCACTCCTTCCTGGTGAGAGGTGATCAACGCAACGCCGGCGTCTCGTTCCGGGTCTCGTGCGCGACGCCGTTCTTCCCGCCCTGCTTGGCCCGGTACAAGAGGCCGTCGACGGCCGCGAGCAGCTCGTCCACCGATTCCGGCGGGACGAGGAACGTGGCGACGCCGATGCTCGCCGTCATGCGCCAGCCGTGCGCCGGCACCACGTCGGCCAGCGCCCCGCGCAGCTTCTCGGTCGTGAGTCGGGCGGGCGCCGCGCCCGCCTCGGGGAGCAGCACGACGAACTCGTCCCCGCCCAGACGGGCGACGACGTCGCTGGCGCGCAGCACACCGCTTAAGGCGCGGGCGACCGAGCGCAACACGGCATCGCCTGCGAGGTGGCCCAGGCGGTCGTTCACCAGCTTGAAATCGTCGAGATCGAGGTAGGCGACGGAGAAGGGATGGGTGTAGCGGCGGGCCCGCGTGATCTCCGCCGCGGCGACCTCGTAGAACGCCCGGGCGTTGGGCCCGCCGGTGAGCGCGTCGCTGCGGGCCAGCTCCCGCTCGCGCGCGTGCGCCAGACGCAGGCGGGCGACGGCCTCCGACACGAGCACGAGCGCCGCGAGCCGCAGCACCGCGTTCCAGTAGGGAATCGACCAATGGGAGTAATCACGCAGCGTGAGCGCGTCCGCGAGCATCCAGGCGAGCCCGCCTGCGCACGCGATGATCGCGCCCGGCCAGCGGCCGGCATACCACGCCACCAGGACCACCGGGGCCAGATAGAACACCAGTGGGGTGAGCTCAGGACCCGTGACGAAGTCCACCCATCCGAGCCCCGCGACCATCACGAGGCCGACGATCACGAGCGCCGGGGCCGGCAGGCGGGAGACCCAGGCGTCGAGGCGCCCCCCCAAGGAACCATCGGTGCGCACCACCACCCCCGTCCGGGTCGGTCGCCCGGAAGATAACGCGGGGGACCGGGCTCAGGATGTGACTCACGTTCTCGCCCCGCGCCACGAGCGCGTCGGCGATCAACTGGCGATGGCACCGCCACGGCACCGCCTCGGCGCATAACACCGTAGTCGGCCCGGCGCGCGCCAGCTCGATCACCCGGCCGAGCGCCTGCTGAAACGCGTCCGTGTCCATGTAGTCGGCGTAGCCCCGGAAGGCGGCGCTGCGCCATGCGGTGTTGGCGGAGTCGGGCCGGGCCGGGCGACGACCGCCGAGGTCGCCCTCATGGCGATAGGCGATCCCCGCGCCAGCGAGCGCGGCGGCCAGCGCGTCCCGGGCGAAGTGCGGGTGCCGGCGCGAGGCGGGGTAGCGCCGCACGTCCACGACCTGGCGCACGCCGTGCGCCGCCAGCAACGCCAGGAAATCGTCGAGCTCGCGGGTCGAGTGGCCGACCGTGTAGATCATCTCGCAAGATACCTTGACCACATGGCGCTTCCGGTGTACACCTGACGGCGTAAACACCATGCAGGGGGATGCCATGACGGAAAAGGAACAGTTCCTCGGTCAGCTGGAGCGAGAGCTCCCCACCACGATGCGGGTGCTCAGGGCCTACCCCGCCGCCAAAGCGGACCTGAAGCCGCACGCCCGGTGCAAGTCCGCGAAGGAGCTCGCCTGGATATTCGTGACGGAACAAAAGGCGAGCGAGCAGGCTCTGGACGGCGGGATCGAGTTCGGCAAGATGCCGAAGGCGCCCGCCACGCTCCCCGAGGTGATCGCGACGTACGAACAGTCGTCCAAGGCGTTCGTGGAGCGTATCAAGCGGACACCCGAGGTGGAGCTCAACAAGACGGTCAAGTTCTTCGTGGCGCCGAAGCAGATGGGGGACATGCGCAAGATGGACCTGCTGTGGTTCATGCTGATGGACAGCGTGCATCACCGCGGTCAGTTCTCGGTCTACCTCCGCATGGCCGACGGCAAGGTGCCCTCGATCTACGGGCCGTCGGCGGACGAGCCTTGGATGTAGCTGGGCGATGACGAAGGGGCGCAGCACCCGGCGCCCCTCCCTCCATCCCTTCCGCTGGCGCTTACGGCTCGGCGCTCGTCGTCTTCAGCTCAACGAACAGCGCCGTCACCGCGAGCGGGGGCCCCGCGGACGTGAGCGTCCCGACGCCTTCGGCCTCCACGCGCACGTGCGCGGCGAGCGAGTCCGCGACGGCTTGCAGCGTGTGGAGGTTGCCATCCTGATCGAACCTCGTCTGCGACGTGACGGTGACGACCGCCCCGTGCCCCAGCGTGAACGTGGCTCCCGCGACGTCCACGCTCGCCACCGTATCGCGGAACTCTACCATCATCGCCGGGGGCGGCAGCTCCTCCCCCTCGACTTCGAATTCGATGCGGATCGCGTCGATCGTGAGCGGGTTCGTGCTGTCGACCAGCCCGCGGCCCTCGGTCTTGACGGTCTTGCCCGCGGTGAGCGCGTCCTGAACCGCGGCGAGCGTCGTGAGATGGTCGTCCTCGTCACCCTCGCGTCCGTCGAACTCCGTCCCCGCGACGATACGAATGATGGTCCCGTCCATCAGGGTCACCGTCTGGGCGGTCTGATCCACCGACTTGACCGAGCCGTGGAATTCCTCGGCGCCCTCCGCCGCTTCGGTCTCGGTCCGGAGCCTGGTGGTCCCGTCGCTCACCCGCAGCTCGAGGCTGACGCCCAGCAGCTTGAGAAACGCGTCCGGGGGGGGCGTCGCATTGGTGGTCAGGTTCGCGGCGGCGATGTTCAGCTGGACCAGCGAATGATCGTTGCCCTCGTCGAGCTGCAGGGTGGCCGCCAGGAAGCTGGCGTCGTCCGGCGCCTGCGGCTGAGCGGGCGGTTGGCGGCTCGCCCGCACGGCGGGACTGCGACCGGCCGCCAAATCCGCCTGAATACGCGCGACGAAGTCGGCCAGCGCCATGCTGCTCGTCTGGTGCTCCGCATCCCCGTCATCCGGACGCAGGGCGGTGGATCCGTTCACCGCGACGTGAAGACCGCCGAGCTCGAGCGTGAGGGTCGCCGTATCGGTCCCCGCCGTGATCGCGGTGACCCGGCTCCGTACGCGCTCGGGCCTCGTGAGCTGGTCGGATTCTTCGATCACCACGCGCCGCGCCGTCAGCGTCCCGGGTACCACACTCACCTCGATGCGCGCCGGACCCGTGACCAGCTGGCTCTGCACGGCGGGGAGGGTGACTTGGCGGGAGAACTGGATCGGCAGGGCTGAGCGGGGACCGTTGGAATTCTGATCGCAGGCAGCGAGGAGCAAGGCGAGGAACAACGCAGGACGGGATCATAGCACGTTCGGCATAGGGCGTCTCCTTGGGTCCGCGGTTGGCACGTATGCCGTGAAGAGTACCCCGCACCATGCCCGGTAACGCACGGAAAAGGTGGACGGGCGCAGCCGCCTGTATCAGTCTGCAACCGCCGGGCGCGCGGCGGCGTCGCCGGCAGGGCGGTTACATTCCCACGGGCCATGACGGGCGGCCCCTCCCCTGACGACCGGCTCGGCGACTACAGCGCCGACCGGCGAATCATCCTCCTGACGTTGATGGCCGCGGCGGTCGGCCTTATCAGCGCATTCGTGGCGTTGGCGCTGGTGCGCCTGATCGGCCTGTTTACGAACCTCGCGTACTTCCATCGCCTGGCGACCACGCTCGCATCCCCCCCGGCCAGCCCGTTGAGTCCGTGGCGAGCCCTGATTCCCGTCGCCGGTGGATTGGTCGTCGGGCTCATGGCGCGGTACGGCTCCAACAAGATCCGCGGCCACGGTATTCCCGAGGCCCTCGAGGCCATCCTGATCGGGCGGAGCCGCATGGACGCCAAGGTCGCCGTTCTCAAACCTCTGTCCTCCGCCATCGCCATCGGCACCGGCGGTCCGTACGGCGCCGAGGGACCGATCATCGTCACGGGCGGCGCGTTCGGCTCGCTGTTCGCGCAGGCTTTTCATTTGTCCCCGGTGGAGCGCAAGACGCTGCTGGTCGCCGGCGCCGCCGGCGGGATGACGGCGATCTTCGCGACGCCGGTGGCGGCCGTTCTGCTGGCCATCGAGCTGCTGCTGTTCGAGCTCAAGCCGCGGAGCTTCATCCCGGTCGCGTGCTCGGCGGCCGTGGCCGGGGTGTTGCGGGTCCCCCTGCTGGGCACAGGTCCACTGTTTCCCGTGCTACCGCACAGCGCACTCGCGGGGTCGACGCTGCTCGGCGCGCTCGGACTGGGGCTCGCCGCCGGACTCAGTGCCACCGCGATTACCGCGCTGCTCTACGCTTGCGAGGACGTGTTCGCCCGGCTGCCCATCCACTGGATGTGGTGGCCGGCGATCGGCGGCGTATTTGTGGGACTCGGCGGGCTGGTGGCGCCTCGTGCGCTGGGTGTAGGGTACGACGTGATCCACGACTTGCTGGACGGCCGACTGTTCGGCGCCACGCTCGTGGCCTTGCTGGTAGTGAAGGCCTCGATTTGGGCGATCGGTCTCGGCTCGGGAACGTCGGGAGGCCTCGTCGCCCCGCTGCTGCTCATGGGCAGCACGCTGGGGGCGCTGGCCGCGAGCGTGTTTCACGCCGCCGACACGGGCCTCTGGGCGATGATCGGGATGGCGGCGCTGATGGGTGGGACGATGCAGATCCCGCTCACGGCGATCGTGTTCGGCGTCGAGCTTACCGCGGACGTGGCCACGCTCCCCGCCCTGCTCATCGGCTGCGTGGCGTCCGCCGGGGTGACGGTACTTCTGATGCGGCGCTCGATCCTGACGGAAAAACTCGCGCGCCGGGGACGTCACCTGACCCGCGAGTACGGCGTCAATCCGCTGCACGTGCTTCGGGTCGAAGCCGTGATGGAGCCGCCGCTCGGCCTGCCGGCCGCTACCAGCGACGTGGTCACGTACCCTGACGAGCTGCTCGACACCGCCATGTCCAAGCTGCTCGAGCACGAGCTGGAACGGCTCCCGGTCGCGAGCCGCGACGATCCCACCAACTTAGTGGGCTACGTCGAGCGCTCTGCCATTCTCGCCGCGTGGGTCCAGCTCACGCGCGACGAGCACGCCATCGAGTAGGGCTGGCTGGGGCGGCTGCGCCGCGCCCCGCGCTAACGGTTCCCCGCCCCCGTCGCCGGCTCGGCTCCGGGACGGCGGTACTTCTGGAACCAGCTCATCATGTAGAGCTGCGTGCGCATGAAGTTGGACGGCTTCGATCCCGTGCCGTGATACTCGTCGTTGAAGCGCAGCATCACCGTCGGCACACCGCGCACCTTCAGCGCCGTATAGAACTCCTCGGTCTGCGGGATCGGCGTGCGCCGGTCCAGCTCGCCCGTCATCAACAGGGTCGGAGTCGTGATG
>QHTP01000231.1 GCA_003220855.1 Gemmatimonadota bacterium | reverse complement strand
CGAGGAGGGCGAGGTCGACGTCTCCGCCGCCGTGGTCGCCCATCACGGCGGCCGCACGTCGGTGCGGTTCCGGGTGCGCGACACGGGGATCGGCATCTCGGAGGAGCAGCGGGCGCACATCTTCGACGAGTTCACCCAAGCCGACGCGTCGATGACGCGCCGCTACGGCGGCACGGGGCTCGGCCTCGCGATCGCCCGGCGCCTGGTGGCCCTGATGGGTGGAGAGCTCACGGTCACGAGCCACGTCGGCCGCGGCAGCGAGTTCAGCTTCACCCTGCCGTTCCCCGTCGAGGCGCCCGTCGTGGCTCAAGCGCCGGGGCGGAGGGCATCGCTCGGCGGCCGTCGGCTGCTCGTGGTGGACGACAACGAGACCAACCGGCGGATCGTGCGTGACATGCTCGGCGCCGAAGGCGTGGCGGTGCACGAATCGCGCCGCGCGGACGCCGGGCTCGAGGCGCTGCGGCACGCCGCCACGGCGGGAGCCGCCTTCGACCTAGCGAGCCTCGATGCTCAGATGCCCGATCAAGACGGCTTCGAGCTCGCCACCGCCATCCGGGCCGACCGCCAGCTGGCGCGGACGCGACTCCTGATCCTCACGTCCGCCGGGCAGCGGGGCGACGGCGAGCGCTGCCGCCAACTCGGCATCCAGGCGTATCTCACCAAGCCGATCGCGCGGGCGGACCTGATCGAAGCGGTGGGTACCGTGCTCGCCGGCGCGCCTTCGGCCGCCGGCGGGGCCGACCTCGTCACCCGTCACTCCATCGCCGAGTCGCGTCACACGCTGCGGATCCTGCTCGCCGAAGACAACCTCGTGAACCAGCAGGTGGCGACCGCGATGCTCTTGAAGCGCGGGCATCAGGTGGACGTCGTGGCGAACGGGCGCGAGGCGGTGGCGGCCGTCGCCGCGGAGCGCTACGACGTGGTGCTGATGGACATCCAGATGCCCGAGATGGACGGGTTCGAGGCGACCCAGCGCATTCGCGCCTTGCCGCAGGGTGGCACGCTCCCGGTCATCGCCTTGACGGCGCACGCGTTGAGCGGCGAGCGCGAGCGCTGCCTGGCGCGCGGGATGACCGGCTATCTTGCGAAGCCGTTCAAGGCGCACGAGCTGTTCGCGGTGGTCGAAGGGCGCGGCGGCCCCGAGGGCCCCGAGCCGGCCCCGGTGGCACCACCTCCCGTGGATGTCGACGCGTTCCGCCGCACCATGGAGGAAGCGGGCGCGGCCGAAGCGGTCGATGGCATTCTCGCGACCTTCGTCCAGACGCTGCCGCAGCGTCTCGACGCGTTGACCGCGGCGACGGGCGGGGAGACGGCCGAGCCGATTCAGCGGGCGGCCCATGCATTCAAGTCGGCGGCCGCAACCATCGGCGCCCGCGGCCTGGCCGCACTGCTGGAGCAGATCGAGAGCGCGGCCCGCGACGGCGACGTGTCGCGCGCCCGGGAGGCGATGGAGCACGTGCGCACCGAGGCACGGGCGGCGCTCGACTACCTTCACACGGCAGTGAAAGGCGGCGGGAATGGTTAACGCGATTCCGGTGCTGGTCGTGGATGACGACGCAGTGTCGAGCTCGCAGCTCGGCGCGCTGGCCAAAGCCGACGGCTACGAGGTGAAGACCGCTCACGACGGCCGCGAGGCGTGGGAGCTGCTCCAGCTGGCGCGCATCCCCATCGTGATCTCCGACTGGTACATGCCAGAGATGGATGGACCGGAGCTGTGCCGCCGCATCCGCGCGCGCACGCGTGAGCCGTACGTCTACTTCATCATGGTCACCGCACGCGGCGGCAAGCAGCAGTATCTAGCCGGCATGGAGGCCGGAGCGGACGATTTCATCGCCAAGCCGTTCGATCCGGACGAGCTGCGCGCCCGGCTCACCGTGGCGGAGCGCATCCTGGGCCTCCGCAAGGAGCTCGAGCAGCTCGAGGTCCTGCTCCCGATCTGCTCGTACTGTAAGCGTATCCGGAACGACGCGGAGGAATGGGAGCCGCTCGAGCGATACATCGAGACGCACTTCGAGCGGCTCGTCACGCACAGCATCTGCCCCGACTGCTACGTGAAGCACGTGCAGCCGCAGCTCGACCGGCAGGAGGGCAGCGCCTAACGCGCGTCCAGCACGTCCCGCACTTTGCGCGCCAGCGACTCCGGCGAGAACGGCTTCTGGAGGTACGCCGTCCCGGACTCGAGAATCCCGTGCCGCACCACCGAGTCGTCCGTGTACCCCGATGCGTACAGCACCCTCGTATCGGGACGGAGCCGCGCGAACTGCCCCGCCAACTCCCGCCCGCTCAAGCGCGGCATAACCACGTCAGTCAGCAGCAGATCAATCGGTCCGCGATGCCGCTGCGCCAGCTGTAATGCCGCCTCGCCGTCCGCCGCCTCCAGCACCTTGTAGCCCTGACGCTCCAGGACCTGTTTCGTTACGGCCCGGACGGCAGCGGCGTCCTCGACGAGCAGCACCGTTTCCGTGCCGCCCGGCACCCGGGCGCCCGGCACGGCCGTGGGCCGCTCCGCAGTCGCGTCGACCTCCGGGAGGTAGACCTTGAAGCTGGTGCCCTGGTCGGGCTCGGAGTACACCCAGATGAAGCCGCCCGCCTGATTCACGATGCCGTACACGGTCGCCAGGCCCAGGCCGGTGCCTTTACCGGGCTCTTTGGTCGTGAAGAACGGCTCGAAGATCCGCGCCTTGGTCGCCTCGTCCATGCCGCAGCCGGTGTCGCTCACGGCGAGCATCGCGAAGCGGCGGACCGCCGCGGCTTCCTGGTCGCGGGCGTAGTCCGGGTCGTGCTCCACGTTGGCCGTCTCGATCGTGAGCCTGCCGCCCGTCGGCATGGCGTCGCGCGCGTTCACGGCCAGGTTCATGAGCACCTGCTCGAGCTGCCCGACGTCGGCCCGCACCGCCCCGAGGTCCGGGGCGAGCGTGATCGCCAAGTCAATGTCCTCGCCGATCACGCGGCGCAGGATCTTCTGCAGACCCTCGACCACCGTGTTCAAGCTCACCACCCGCGGCTCCACCACTTGCTGCCGGCTGAAGGCGAGCAGCTGGCGCGTGAGCGCCGCCGCGCCGTCCGCCGCCTTGCGCACCTGCTCGACGTCGTCCCGTTTCGGGTCCTCCCGGGCGAGGTCCTCAAGCAGCAGGTCACAATAGGTGGTGATCACCGTGAGCAGGTTGTTGAAGTCGTGCGCGATCCCGCCGGCCAGACGGCCCACGGCCTCCATCTTCTGCGACTGCACCAGCTGCTGCTGCAGGCGTCGCTGCTCGGTGACGTCTCGGACGAACGTCTCGTAGTAGTGGACCTGGCGGTCGGCGTTGCGCACCGCGCGCACGCTGAGCTGCACCGTCAGCAGGCGGCCGTCCCGGCGCTTCCACGTCGCCTCGACCTCGTCGTATTCGCGATCGGTGTAGCTGTCGCGGTCGAGCAGACGCTGGCGCTCGGCCGAGTCGGCGTACACGTCGCGCGCCATGTCCAGCTGAAGCACTTGGGGGGCGGAGTCGTAGCCGAGGATCCGTACCAGGGCGGCGTTCACCGAGAGGAACCGGCCCTCCGGGCTCGAGCGGTAGATGCCGACCGGCGCGTGCTCGACCAGCGTCTCGTAGCCGGTCTCGGAGGCGCGCAGCGCCGCGCGCCCTTTCGCTTCGCGCAGCTCGCGCTCGATCGCGGGGATGAGGCGCTTGAGCTGTCCCTTCGTGACCCAGTCGTTGGCACCCGCCCGCATGGCGGCGACCGCCATCTCCTCCGAGATGGTGCCCGATACACAGATGAAGGGGACGTCGAGGCCGCGCCCGCGCACCAGGGCGAGGGCCCCCGTGCCGCTGAAGTGCGGCATGCTGTGGTCACCGATCACCAGGTCCCAGCGCTCGCGCTCGAGGGCGGCCGCCATCGCCGCGGCGGTCGCGACCCGCTCGTACGTGGGGTCGTAGCCGCCGCGCTTCAGCTCGCGCACGATCAGCAGGGCGTCGTCCTCGGAGTCTTCAGCGATCAGCACGCGCAGCGGTATCGTCAAGCAAACGCTCCCGTCACAAGGGCTTTGCACCTACCAAGTTGCCGGTTTGTCGGCCGAATGGCGTGACCACTGTCACTGGGGCGACGTCATGGCAATCATCTCGGAAAGCCGTTGGGACCGCGCGACTTACCTGCGCGGTGCTCCGATCCCTTACCAGACTAGGCTGACAAAGATGTAAGGCCCCGGAGGGCCGACTAGGGTGTTTTTGCGACTTTGGCAGGCGGAAATGCGGCGGCGCGGCGCGCCACGGCCCGCCGCGTCAGGCAGATCGGACAGGGCCCGAGTTTCGGGGCTTGGCCGAGGGTCAACTGAACCGGGCCGAGGGTGACGGCGGTGTCGGTGAGGGTCACCGTA
>QHTP01000230.1 GCA_003220855.1 Gemmatimonadota bacterium | reverse complement strand
CCCGCGACCGCATCATCGACCCTGTGCCGGTCTTGTCTAACGCCTTGATTATGGCGCACTTAGAGTAGAGCATCGTGGCGCCGCCCGAGAAGTTGTTGACGGTGTCGGCGAACTGCACGGTGTCCTGCACCATTATGGCGCCCCAGAAGTGGGCCGGGCTGCCACCACCGCCCGCCGTCTTGACAGAGCCACGCACGATCGTGATTCCGTAGAACTGGAACCCGCCTTGGATGTCCAAGCTACCGTCCACCAGCAGCATGCCCTGGCCTTCCTGGCCATTGATGGTCGAAACAGGGCCCGTGAGATGGATGATGGGGAAATAGTTTCCGCACGGCGCCGCGGGGGTCGTGGGGCTGCCCCAGTTCGTCAGCACCGTGTAGTCGCACGCGCCGTTCGTCACCGCCGGCGCGATCGAGTTGGCGAAGTTCTGTCCCGGCAGCGTGATAGTCGCCATGGCGGCGAGCTGGTCGTAGGTCACGTCGCCATACACCGAAAAGTTGCTGTCCTTGAGCGTCGGGTCATGGATGACCGGGGGTTGCCCCGTGATCCTCGCGTTCCCGGTCTTGCTGATGCTGTCGCCCACCTGCATGCGGATGCCGGCCTTGGTCGAGTCCTTGGGGGGGCAGCCCGCCCAGCCGGTCGGAACGCTGTCGGTGCCGTTGATGTTGACGTTGCCCGCCACGAGGTTGGTGCCTCCGGACGTGACGGCCGCCTGGATATTGACCGCCAGCGGGCGGATGCGCGCGATCAAGCCCATCCGTTGACTGGCCCCGCCGCCGCGGATGCGCCCCGCGAGGCTCATGGTGTCCTGACCGGTCATGTCGATCAAGTACAGCTCATCGTTCAGCTTCATGATGGTGCCGTTGTAGCTCCCGGTCCTGCTCGCCGCCGTTTTCTGTTGGATCGTCCACGTGCTCTTGGACGGGGCGACCGCCGGATACGGATACAATCCCGCGTACGTCGCCTTGGTGGTGGGGTCGCTCCAGTTGCGGATGATGTCGTAGATCCCTTCCTCGGCCACGCCGAACGACGCCTGGCTGCGGCGCACGTTCTCGGCCACGCGCTGCTCCTGGGTGCCGGAGAAGAGGGCGCCGGCAATGAGCGCGCCCACGACGACAAGCGCGACGATAGCGATGGCGAGCGCCATGCCGCGCTCGTTCTTCAGGACCTGCTTCATACCCGACTCCTTGCGGTTCACGTGTGACCCGCCCGTCAGTTGCACGGGATGGGAGGCAGCGAGCCCGGTCCGCACCGCGGGTTGTTCCGCAGCGCGACCCAAGTGACGACACTATCCACCTTGTAATCTTGCACGCCGTTTCCGCCACTGCGGATCGGCGACGCCGTGCGAGCGCGCAGCACGACTTGGATCTGCGCCACCTGCGACGAATCGGCGGTCACGACGCCGACGCTGTCGTAGTAGCTGAACGTCACGCCGTTCGCGCCAATCAGCGGGCCGATCATGGGCTGGATCGTGCCGCCCTGCGCCGGATTGCGCTGCCCCAGGTACCAGTTGTTGTCCGGCGCGGGCGCCTGGTACACCTCGTAGGAGACCTTGTCGAACCCGCGCACTGGCGCGCCGATCTGGATGGCGCCCGCCCGGTTGAGGATCGGGTTGTTGATCCATTGCGGCTGCAGGGTCAACAGGAACGCAGGATTCACGGCGACGTTCGAGTCGGCGCAGAACCCCGGATCGGCGTCCTTCTGCAGCTGCGCCGGCAGCCACTGGTCGTCATTGCGGGTGGTCGGGTCGCCCTCCCAGTACACCAGGATCGAATCACCCTGCTTGAACGTTTGCCGGGTGCCGTAGATCGGCGTGGTCCGCACCGTCAGGACGATCTGGCCGAGCCCTCCGCCCAACACCGGCGTCGCGCACACGAACGACAGCTGCCGCATGCCGCGAATTCGGAGGGACGTGGCGGTCATGGCCTTGATGTCGCCGTCCGCCGCGTCCAGCTCGCGGAACTCGGCCGGCAGGATCGCCGCCGCCGCGCGGATGTTCTGCTGCAGGTCGATCGTCTGCGTCTGCGCCAGATACAGCCGCTGATTGTTGACCAGAATCTTGTACACGGCGGTCGAGACGATGCCCAACAACACCAGGGCGATCATCAGCTCGATGAGGGTGAACCCTCGGCGTGCTAGAACAGGCATGAGAGCTCCGTCTCCGTGCTGTCAGTGCGCCACTTGCCCAGCGCCGTCTGGTACTTGCTCCGCACCACGATTTGCCAGTGTTTGGCCGTCTGGTTGGGCAGGGCCCACTGCGTGAAGTGCCAGAAGAGCGAATCGGCCGCCGTTCCCCCCCGCATCAGGACCTCAGTGCCCCCCGCCTGCGTCTTGCACCCCGTGACGCGCAGCATCTCGAGCCGCCGCTGCGCGTACTGCGCGGCTACGGCCGAGTGCTGTCCCCGGCCGATCATCCGCGTCACCAGCGCCGCCGACGTCACGAGCCCGAGCAGTCCGACCGTGAGCACCAGGATCGCGATGATCACCTCGACGAGCGTGAACCCCTGTTCGCGTTTCATCAGTGCACCACCTTGCCGAGGGGATTGATCACAGTCGAGTCGATGTTCGACCCCACGCTGCCGGTCAACGTGATCACCGTGTTGCTGGCCAGGTTGTCCAGGCTGAGCCCGCGGGGGTCGTAGCGTATCGAGTCGCGCGTCGACACCATCGTGACCTTGAAGCGCGTCCCGAGCTGCTGCACCCCGGAGACCGTGTCGACCTTCGTCGGGCAGCTCGTCGTCACCCACACGGTCGCGTTGGTTGCGACGAAGTGGATCACGCCGGGACAGCCCCGCTGAATCGCGGCGGCCCGCGCCGTGGCCGCGAGCGTGCCCACCGCCGCCCGCGCGGAGCGCACGTTCGCCTTGTCGAGTGACTGCCGGATCTTCGGGAAGCCGATCGCCGCGATCAGGCCGATCAGGATCACCACGATGACCATCTCGATTGTCGTAAAGCCCGAGCGTTTCATGCACGTGCCTCCGTCCGCGGCCAATACACTATCACGTCTCGTGCCATACCGTAAACAATTGAATTTATTGATTTTATGTGAATTGGGATGTAGCGGTTGGTACTGCAAGTCACTGCACAAGTGCAGATTACTGCACTAATCGACGCTGTACCGATCCATCTTGTAGAACAGCGTCCTGAGGCTCACGCCGAGCCGCTTCGCGGCAGCCCGCCGGTTGCCGCCCGCGGCCTGCAAGGCGGCGGCGATCGCCGCGCGCTCTGCACCCTCCACCACCTCACGGAGGGTCCCACTCCCCTCTCCCCTCTCGCCGGGGGAAGAGGGAGAGGGGAGAGGCTCCTTCCGAAAATCAGTCGGCTCCAAGATCTCCTTATCGGTCAGCACCGCGGCCCGCTCGATGGCGTGCTCCAGCGCCCGCACGTTCCCGGGCCACGGTTGCTCGCGCAGCCATGCGACGGCTGCCTCGCTCAGCTCGAGACCGTGCCCCAGCCGGCGCGCCAGCTGGACGGCGAAGTGCCTGGCCAGGGGCACGATATCCTCGCGTCGCTCAGCGAGCCGGGGCAGGTGGATTGTCACCACGTTCAAACGATCGAACAGATCGTGCCGGAACCGGCCGGCCCCGGCTTCGGCGGCGAGATCCTTCGCCGTAGCAGCCAGCAGCCGGACGTCGACGCGCCGGGTCTTCTGGTCGCCTACGCGCCGGATCTCACTCTCCTGAAGGACGCGCAACAGCTTCGCCTGCAAGGGCAGCGGCAGCTCGCCGATCTCGTCCAATAGCAGCGTGCCGCCGTCCGCCTGCTCGAACAAACCGGGCCGGTCCCCGGACGCGCCCGTGAAGGCACCCTTTACGGAGCCGAACAGCTCCGACTCGAGCAGCGTCTCCGGTATGGCGGCGCAGTTCACCGCGACGAAGGGGCCCGCCGCCCGCGCGCCCGCCCGGTGAATGGCCTGGGCGATGACCTCCTTCCCGGTGCCGCGCTCGCCCGTGATGAGGACCGTCGTGCGATGCGCGGCCACGCGTGCCACGACGTCGAGCGCCTGCCGCATCGCCGGGCTTTCGGCGATCAGCGCACGGGCGGCGGGACTGCTGTCGAGCTGTGCTCGTAGTGTCGCGATGGTGTGACCGAGGCGCTCGCGCTCTTCCGCCTTGCGCAGCGTCAGCACGACCTCGTCCGGCCGGAACGGCTTGGCGACGTAGTCGTATGCCCCTTCCTTCATGGCGGCGAGGGCCGCCTCCTCGCCACCGTACGCGCTCATCATGATCACGAGCGCGGGGCCGCCGCCGCTCTTGTAGGCGCGCAGGAACGCGAGCCCGTCCATGTCGGCCATGCGCACATCGCACAGGATCAAATCGAACGGCTCGGCCCGAGCGCGCTCGAGCGCGCGGGCGCCGCTTCCCTCGGCGACCACGTCGTAGCCCGCGTCGCCGAGCAATAGGCCCAGCGACTGGCGCAGCCCCGGCTCGTCGTCGATGACCAGTACCCGGCTCATCGATGTCGGTCCGCGCGTGGGAAGAACATCTTGAACGCGGCGCCGCCTTCGCGCGCCGTATCGACCCACACGACGCCGCCCATGTCTTCCACGGCACGGGCCACGATCGCGAGGCCCAGTCCCGTCCCCCGGCCGGGCGCCTTGGTGGTGTAGAACGGGTCGAACACCTTGTCGCGGTCGTCCGGCGGCACGCCCGGCCCCGAGTCAGCCACGAACACCAGCGCACCCGGCACGCCGGGGGAGAACTCCGGCCGCACCGGGCGGCGCTCCGCCGTGCGGGGGAAGCGCGCGGGCGGCGGGTCCGTGGCGCGCTTCGGGTCGCGCTGCCGGGTCTGGTAGTCCCAGGGACGTGCGCCCACAATGACCATGCCGCCGGGCGCGGCGTCCATGGCGTTCAAGACCAGGTTGACGATGGCCTGCTCTAGCAGATGGGCCCGGCCGAGAATGTGGGGAATCCCGGGCTCAAGATCGAGCGTCGCGCGTGCGGGCCGCAGCGCTCCCTGGGCCTCGAGCAACCCGTAGGCGCCCCGCGCCACGGCCGCCGGATCGAGCGGCTCCAACGCCTCTTCGTGGGGGCGCGCGTAGTCGAGCAACCCGCGCACGATCCGGTCGATCCGCTCCAGCTCGCGCGTCACCCCGGCGATCACCTCGGCGTCCGCGCCCCGCCGCCGCAGCACCTCGACGTAGGTGCCGAGGGCGCCCAGCGGGTTCCCCACTTCGTGGGCAATTCCGGCGGCCAGACGACCGATGCCCGCGAGCTTCTCCGAGCGCACCAGCTGGCCCTGGGCGTCGAGCAGGTGGTCGGTCATGCGGTTGAGACGCTCGGCCAGGGTGGAGAAATCGCTGGTCTCGGCGTCGGGAGCGCGTCGCGCCAGGTCGCCGTCCGCCACCGCGTCCGCCGTGGCCACGACGTGCTCCAGCGGCCACAGGATCAGCCGGTTCACCAGGTGGCGGCCGAATACGATGAACACCGCCACCTCGAGGGCGACCAGGAGCAGCAGCAGGACGAAGGTGCGCTGCGGCGCGAGCACATTCACCACCAGCATCGTCGCCACGCCCACCAGGAGCGCGGCGGCGGCGAGGAAGGAGAGGTAGAAGAGCAGCTCGGTCCGGAGGGCGGGCTTGGCCGGCATGGGGGGAATACTCAGCCGCCAGTCGGAAGCCGCAAGCGGCGGCTTGATGTAGAACGGGGCGGCGGGGAGAACCCCGCCGCCCGTCCTGTTACTGCCTATCGACGTCAACTACTTGCAGGCCGGCGCGCCTTCCGAGGTCGCGATACCAGCCGGGTCAGCCGCCTCGTTGACGAAGATGGAGCACGTCACCTTCGAGGCACCGGTCAGGTTGTTGTTCGTCATCGTCGCGTCCCAACCACCGCCGGGGACGTTGAGGGTGACGAGGTTGTTGCCGGTCGTGGGGCACCAGCTCACCTGACCCGCAACCGGGGTACAGGCGACGCCACCGACCTTGCTGGTGACGTTGGTGCTGTACTTGACGGAGTCGGCGAAGAACGCCTCCTCAGCCGTGACCAGGTTACGAAGGTCGGACTTCATCGAGGCGATGTAGGCCTTCCCCTTCGTATTGGCGAACTTCGGGATCGCGATGGCAGCCAAGATGCCGATGATCACCACCACGATCAGCAGCTCGATGAGCGTAAAACCCTTGCGGTTCATGACCCACTCCTAAGTGTGATGAATGACACGGGGAAACCCTTCCCCACCGGACCCCATCTAAGGCAAGCGCCGTGCCGGGCTGTAACACTTTGTCAAGTCATTATGCAACAGGGTGTTACCCACCAATGGCCCGAGCCAACCCCCGGCAAAAGACGGGTTTTCGCCGCCCGTATGGATTATTGCAAGGCCGGACCCCCGCGCCCATAAGTGACGAGCGGCGGGGGGGAGACCCCCCGCCGCTCGTGTTGCCAGTATAACCGGAGCCGCTTACTTGCAGGCCGGCGCGCCTTCCGAGGTCGCGATACCAGCCGGGTCAGCCCCCTCGTTGACGAAGATGGAGCACGTCACCAACGAGCCACCAGTGAGGTTGTTGTTCGTCATCGTCGCGTCCCAACCACCGCCGGGGACGTTGAGGGTGACGAGGTTGTTGCCGGTCGTGGGGCACCAGCTCACCTGACCCGCAACCGGGGTACAGGCGACGCCACCGACCTTGCTGGTGACGTTGGTGCTGTACTTGACGGAGTCGGCGAAGAACGCCTCCTCAGCCGTCACCAGGTTACGAAGGTCGGACTTCATCGAGGCGATGTAGGCCTTCCCCTTCGTATTGGCGAACTTCGGGATCGCGATGGCAGCCAAGATGCCGATGATCACCACCACGATCAGCAGCTCGATGAGCGTAAAACCCTTGCGGTTCATTGTGACGCTTACCCCCGTTGGAGCCCTTGTATGATCTCTCTGAACTGACTGAAGATGGGAGTGTCCCTTGAAGGGCGGAGGCAAGGCCCGTGCCCCGGCCCAGTGAAACGCGCGTAGGTATAGGGTCCCATCATACTTACGCGCTCGCTATGTCTCGTGTCACCACTTCTCAGGCGCCGCGCAGGCCGGGCGTTTTGCAAGTGGCCGGGCCGACCGCAAGGGTCATCGCCAGACGCCTGAATCAGGGCCGGGCCAGGCGGCCCATCCGCGCGAGCAGCGAGTCGGCCGCCTCAGGGTAGCCGTGGGCGCGAGCCACGGCGGCCTCGCTGCGATAGTATCCCGGACACCCCCCATGACACAGCCGCTCCAAGCCGGCGAGCAGCGAGTCGGCCGCCCGCGGGTCGCCCGCGGCGAACGCCGCGACAGATCCGGTGATGTACACCCCCGCGTCGCGCTGATGGAGGCGGGCGGCAACGCGCGCGGCGTCGAGTGCCAGGGCCGGCTGGTGCCGGTCGAGGAACAGGCCGATCATCGGAGCGCGCTGCGGACCCCGCCCAGCAGCACGAGCACAGCAGCTATGGGCCGGAGCTGCTCGCGGGGCAGCCGCCCGGGCCACGCGCCGACCGCGAGGACCAACCCGGCCGAGGGTAGGTACAGGGTTCGCTCGGCAAGATAGAACCCGGCGGGGTACAGCAGGTTCGCGACCGGCAGCAGCGCGATGGCGGTCCAGCCGAGCCCGAACGCCTCGAGCTTCCGGCCCCGCTTCCAGGCGGCGACCAGCGCTCCGATCCAGACCAGCACGCACAGCAGGCCGGCGGCAAACCGCCAGTCGAGCGGCGTTGTGACGACGGTTCGTTCGTCGGGTGAATAGTCCGCGCGCAGAGTGAGGGGGAAGACGAGGAGGCGCAGCACGTCGACGAAGGCGCTCACGGCGGTGAGCCGCACGGTGAGGCTGGACTCGCCCACGAACATCGGCGCGATGCTTTCGTACTGCGCGAACGGGTGGCGCACGGCCGCGCGAACCGCGGCGTATGCTCCGCCGACGATCACCCAGCTCGCCACGAACCACGCTGCGCGGCGTCGGTCCGGACGCGCAAGTCCGAGCAGCCAACCCCACACGATGAGCGCCGGCGCGACAGCCGCGTTCTCCTTGGAGAGCAGGCCGAGCGCCAGCGCGGCGGCGCTCCAGGCCACGCGTTCATGGACCAGGGCGGCATACACGGCGACCAGCGTGAACAGCGCTGCCATCAGTTCTGCCCGGCCGACGACGTTGGCGACCGCTTCGACGTGCACGGGATGTACGGCGAACAGCACCCCGGCGACGAGCGCGCCCGTCCAGTCCGTCCAGCGCCGGGCGAGGGCCGCCACGGCGACGGAGGTGGCGGCGTGCCACGCCAGGTTGACCGCGTGAAACCAGGCGGCGGAGCCGACGAGCCAGTCGAGCGCGAAGCCGGCGATCACCAGAGGCCGGTACATGTGGCCCCCCAGATCCGGCGGCCAGTAGGGCGCCGCGAATGCGCGCCAGATGCCCGACGCGTTCGCGACCAGGGGGTTCAGTACGATGATCGGGACATCGTCCACCGCGAAGCCGTTCCACAGCGCGCCCAGATAGACCAGCACGGCGCAGGCAGCTACGGTGCCGTACAGCCGTTCGGTGCCGCCTCCATTCCCCATCTCAGCGCCTGGGCCGTGCATCGAACTGCGCGTCGTACCACGCGGCCTCCCACGGGACGTGTCCTCGCGCCGTGTCGGCCAGAGCGACCGCCCGGGCTTGGTCGCCACCACGCAGCGCGAGCACGAACTGCGCGCGCAGCGCGACCGGCTCGAAGGGGAGGCGCCGCCGTGCGCGGTCCACCAGCGGCCGGGCGCTCGCGCTATCCGAGAGGCCGACCAGGAACAGGGCCCGGGCCGCATCGAGGTGCGGATCGCCGTCGAACAAGGAGTCGGCCCGCGCGTATTCGCGGCGGGCCGCGCCTGTGTCGCCTATCCCGGCCAGCACCGCCGCCGCCGACCAGTGCCCCCAGTACGATTCCGGATGGTCCGCCAGGAGCGTGAGCAGAAACGTGCGATTGTCACGCCACACCGGGAGCCGCGTGAGTGTCCTGCCGGCGAGCACGCTGAGAACGGCCACAGTCACCACGCCGACGCGCTGCGGCGTCCAGCGGCCGTGTGCCCACTGCACCGCGCAACCGAAGGCTGCCGCGGCCAGCAGCGCCGGGACGTAGAGGGCGCGTTCCGCGAGCACGATCCCTGAGGGAAACAACAGATTCGACGTGGGGAGATACGCGGCCGCCGCGGCCCACGCGGCGAAAGTCAGCGTGGGTGCCGTTCGCCTGATCCTCCACCCGCCCGCGAGCACCAGGACGACAATCACCGCGCCGCCCAGCGCGGCGAGCGAGAAAGCGCGGTACGCCGGAATCACCCGCGGACCGTAGTCTGCGGAGAGATTCAGCGGCCATGCCAACAGCCAGGCGGCCCGGAGCACCCCGGGCAGGGCGATATCCAGCCGCTGCGCTGTCTCGGCACCCAGGAACACCGGCGCCACGTCGCCGGTCGCGCGGCGGCCGATCACGTACCAGGCGGCAAGGAACACGGCGGTCACGATTCCCAAGGCGACGTACAGGGAGCGGGGGTACGGCGGCTCATCGGGGCGCTGGAGCCAGCGATCGAGCACTATCAAGACACCTGTGATGACACCGTGCTCCTTACTGAGCATGGCCGCGGCCGCGCACGCCACCGCCGCCGCCCACCGTCGACGCCGCGCGCACAGCACGGCGCCGAGCATGCCCACGGCCGCGAGCAGCTCCGCCCTGCCGACGAGGCCGGCCACGGCCTCGGTGTGCACCGGGTGCAGGGCGAACACCAGGCCGCCGGCGACCGCCGCGGCGGGCGACAGAGCGCGGGCGAGGACCAGAGCCACCAGCACCGACGCGATCCCGTGCCACACCGCGTTCATCAGGTGCAGCCAGCCGGCGCGACCACCGCTCACGGTCCAGTCGACGGCGAAGCTCAGTACGGTCAACGGCCGATAGAACTCCTCACCCCAGTACGGCTGGTCGAACCCACGCAACGCCTGGGGGATGGAGTGGGCGCGGGGGTTGGCCGCGACGACGGCACGGTCGTCCTCGACGAACCCGTAGCGTGCGGTAGGCAGATACACGCCGACGGCCGTCGCGAACACGAGCGCGACCAAGCCCCGGCTGACGGGGGTCAGCGGCTCCGCCAAGCGCCGCGTGGCGGCAACAGGTTGTAGCGCACGACGTGGAACAGCGCCGCGACCCCATCGCGCCAGGTGATCTTCTTGCCCTCGGCGTACGTCCGGCCGCTGTATGTGATGGGCAGCTCCCAGATGCGGGCGCCGGCCTGCGCCAGCCGCGCCGTGAGCTCGACCTCGATCCCGAAGCGCTCCGCCGTGAGCGGCAGGCGCTTGAGGAGGTCGGCTCGGACGAGCTTGTAGCACGTCTCCATGTCCGTGAGGTTCAGGTTGGTGAACATGTTCGAGACGAGCGTGAGGAAGTTGTTGCCGACGGCGTGCCAAAAGAACAGCACGCGATGCGGGCCTCCCTGGAAGCGCGAGCCGAAGACGGCGTCGGCTTTGCCGTCGCGGATCGGGCGGAGTAGGGCGGGCAGCTCGGCCGGATCGTACTCGAGGTCGGCGTCCTGGGCGACGATCACCTGACCGGTGGCGGCGGCGATCCCGCTCCGGAGCGCGGCGCCCTTGCCGCGATTGGTCGCGTGACGGATCACGTGCTGCAGGAGGCCGTCCTCGCAGGCCAGCCGGTCGAGGATGGCGCCCGTGCCGTCGCTCGACGCGTCGTCCACGACGATCACCTCGAGCCGCAGGGGGACCTGTTTGAGCTGCCGCAACGCGGCTTCGATCGTCGTCGCCTCGTTGTACGCCGGCACGACGACCGAGAGCAGCGGGTCGTCGCGCGACGCGAGGGGAGGCGGTGCGCTCAGGCGGCCACCTCTCCGATCGCGATGAGCGACTGTCCGATGCGCCACGGGAGGAACCGCTCGAGCCGGAACAGCGGGACCAGCGCATCGTACCAGCGTAGCGCGCCGCGCGGAATCAACCGGCGGCGGAGTACGCGCCCCGTGAACCACCAACCGGGGACGCCCGCGAGGTTGAAGTACTCGAGGTGCCGCACACGAAACCCCGCCTCGCTGAGCTTCGCGGCCAGCTCCCGGGGCACGTAGCGCCGGAAGTGGCCCAGGGCCTCGTCCAGGCTGCCATACAGCGCGCGCAGCGACGGCACGAGCAGGATCAGCCGGCCGCGGGGTGCGAGCAGGTCGTGCATGGCGACGAGCGACGCCCGATCGTCTTCGATGTGCTCGAGCACGTTGAGGCACACGACGGTGTCGAGCCGCTCCGCGGCCAGCCGGGCATCGGCGGCGGGCAGGCGCAGCTCGGCGACGGTGACGTGGGGGTGGTCCGCGTACTGCGCTCGCAACCGACCGAGGTAGTACGGCTCCGTATCGGTGAGCACGACGCGGTCGCGATCGATCAGGAACGCCGACATGTTGCCGATCCCGGCCCCGATCTCGAGCACCCGGCGCCCCACCCAGGGGCGAAGGCGCTCGTACATCCACCGGTTGTAGCGGGGAGCCGCGGCCATGCGCTCCAGTGTCGCGGCGCCGACCAGGTCCCCCGGCTCAGCCCGTGGCATCACCACCCTCGTACCGGCTCAGCTTGCGATACAGGGTGGAGGGATCGATGCCGAGCACCTCGGCGGCGCGGGTCTTGTTGCCGCCTTCGCTCTGGAGCACCCAGGTGATATAGGCGCGCTCGATCACGTCGAGC
>QHTP01000008.1 GCA_003220855.1 Gemmatimonadota bacterium | reverse complement strand
TGCCACGGGCGACTCGGCCTGGCTGGCGCGGTACGGCTACCCGGTGCTAGCCGCGACGGCCGACTTCTGGGCGAGCCGGGCGACGTTCGACTCGAGCACGCGCCGCTACGGTATCCATCACGTCGTGTCGGTGGACGAAGGCCTGATCGGCATCGGCAACGACACCTACACCAACGCCATCGCGCGCCAGAACCTCGAGTTCGCGGTGCTCGCGAGCCGCCGCTTGGGCCGCGCACCCCACCCCACATGGAGCCGCGTGGCGGCGGGGCTGTCCATCCCGTTCGATTCCGCCGGCCAGTATCACCCGACGTACGAAGGTGCATCGCCGGACAAGCGTGGCTCGGTGGTGCCGCTGCTCGCCTATCCGCTCGGCATCCCAATGAGCGAGCAGACGAAGCGCAACGACCTGGAGGCAGCGATCGGACGACTCCTGAAAGAAGGCTCCGGCGCGATGATGACCACGAGCCTCTACCCGGCGATCGCCGCCGAGCTGGGCGACCGGGCGCTGGTCGATACGCTGCTGCCCCTCTCCTACCGCGATCATCTGCGACCGCCGTTCGACGCGCTCGCCGAAACGCCTACCAACCAAGCGGTGCACTTTCTCACGGGTGCGGGAGCGTTCCTGCAGCAGGTCGTGTTCGGCTGGTCGGGACTGCGACTCGGGCGTGAGGGCCTGCGATCCGCGTTCCGGCCCGTGCTGCCGTCGCGGATCACCCGGCTCGTGTTGCGAAACATCGCGTCGCGCGGCCGGCGTTACGACGTGGTGGTGGAGGGCGATTCGGCCCGCTTCGTCCCCCGCTGACTGGAGTGCGTTCCCCATCGGTTCGAGGTACGACCTACGGCGACTCTGAACTCGTCGAGGCTGGCGGAGGCCCACCGACGTCGCGCACGCTCACGTAGTAATTCGAATCCACCCGGAACGCGACGGGGCCTGCAAGCCGCAGCCGCGCCGTTTGCCACGCCTCCTTCGGCCCAATCACTCTGAAGCCCGACCCGGAGAGCGTGACCCGAACCGGCATGGCGAATCCGGGGACGACGTTGCTCCAGTGATAGTGAAGCGTGTTCCCGGCGATCCAGTACTCGAACACGGGAACCATCGTCGTGCGCAGGTACTGATCGAACACCCCCGTCAAGTTCGTGCCGGCGCGCCGGGAGATGTAGGTCTCGATCTGGGCGCTCGTCACCGTCTGGTGCCAGAAGGTCCTATTCAGCCCGCGCAGGATGCCGCGCCACTTCTCGTCGTCGCCCACGATCTGGCGGATCGTGTGGAGCAGGTTGCCACCCTTGGGGTAGCGGTCACCCGAGCCGTCGGCGTTCACGCCGTAGGGGCCGATGATGGGGATGTCGTTCTTGATGCCGCGCCGGGTCCCGATCACGTACGCGGCTCCCGAGTCGCGGCCGAACAGACACTCGGTATAGAGGTTCTCGGCGTAGTTCGCGAAGCCCTCGTGCACCCAGATGTCGGCCTCGTCCTTCGCCGTGATGCTGTTGCCGAACCATTCGTGGGCGCTCTCGTGCACGATGATGAAGTCCCACTTGAGTCCCAGGCCGGTCCCCGACAAGTCGCGCCCCCGATACCCGTTGGCGTACCAGTTGCCGTACGCCACCGCGCTCTGATGCTCCATCCCTGAGTGCGGCACCTCGATGAGCTTGTAGCCGTCCTCGTACCAGGGATACGGCCCGAACCAGTGCTCGAAGCATTGCAGCATCGACCGGGCCTGGACGAACTGGCGTCGCGCCGCCTCTACGTGATAGTCGAGCGGCCAGAAGTCGAGCGTCAGCGGCCCCCGCTCCCCCTGGAGTGTGTCGCTGAAGTGCGCATAGCTCCCGGCGGCCACGGCGATCGCGTAGTTATTGATCGGATTCACCACGAACCACTCGTAGGTCGTCGTGCCGTCGGCGTTGGGAATGGTCTGGCGCAGCCGCCCGTTCGACACGTCGATCAGCCCGTCCGGTACAGTGAGAGCGATGCGTTGGCTGTCCGGCTCGTCCGCCTGCGTATCCTTGTTGGGCCACCACACGCTCGCGCCGAGCCCCTGGTCGGTGGTCACGACCCAGGTGCGACCCAGGCTGTCCGAGGTCCAGGTGAAGCCGCCATCCCAGGGCGGTCGCCTGGCGGGCTGGGGCTTCCCGTGATAGAAAACCGTGATGGTCTTAGTGGACCCCTCAGTCTGGGGCGCCTCGAGCTGGGCGAAGAACGCGTTCCCGTCGCGCCGGAACGGCACGGCCCGGCCGTCCTGCACTATGCTGTCGACCTCGAGCGGGATCATGAGGTCGATCTGCATGTCGCTCGAGGGTTGAAGCACACGGTACGAGATGCCGTTCGATCCCCGGATGCTCGAGTCGGTCGGGCTGATGGCGACGCGGAGGTCGTAGAAGGTCACGTCCCACCACGCCCGTCCGGCGGTCGTGTACGAGCCGCGCAAGGTATCGGCGTGTGTGAACGTGCGGGTCTGAGTGGGGAGCCGGATTGGGGCGCACAACAAGAGGAAGGCGGCGAGGGTCGGGCGTTTCATATCGCTCACAAACTACGCGGCGCTCTGGCCTTGCGCTGGTGCGCCTATCGCCCGCAGTTTGGGCACCGTCCGACACGCCTCCAGACAGAGACAGAAGGAAGGCTCAGATGACCTTGGTGAAGACCCCCCCGCCGCTGTCCCAGGACGTCGACCTGTCCAAGACCTACGACGCCGTGATCGTGGGCTCGGGCGCGGCCGGCGGCATGGCCGCCCACGTCCTCACCGAGCAAGGCATGGACGTGCTCATGCTCGAGGCCGGCAAGAAGCTGCCGATCGAGCAGGAGTTGCGCTCGATGCAGTGGCCCTACGATCACCCCCGCCGGGGCGACGCGCCGCCGGGATACCACTCTCTGTCGTTCAACGAGTACACCATCCGGACGCCTCCCTACGCCAAAGGGAGCACGTTCAAGCACGTTATGTCCTACGTCGGCGGGTGGGGCGGGTCCGACTACGTCAAGAACATCCTCGTCGACGAGAAGGATCATCCCTACACCGGGACGAAGTACGCCTGGGTGCGCGCACGCGCGCTCGGCGGCAAGACCAACATCTGGGGCCGTCTGGCGCTGCGCCTCTCCGATTACGACTTCAAGGGGAAAACGCACGACGGGTATGGCGACGACTGGCCGATCTCCTACGCCGACATCGAGCCTTATTACGACAGGGTCGACCGCTACCTCGGCATCTCCGGCGTGAAGGAAAACCTGCCGCAGCTGCCGGACAGCCTGTTTCAGCGCCCCAACAAGCTCTCGTTCGGCGAGGTGAAGCTGCGCGAGGGACTGAAGAAGATGGGACGCGTGCTAACGCCGTACCGCGCCGGCGTCACCACCGACGGCTTGAAGCACAATAAGTACCGCAGCAAGTGCTACGGCCGCGGGGCGTGCGACCGGCGGCCGGGCGGGTGCGACATCCACGCCGCGTTCGATTCACCGACCGGCTTGATCTACCCGGCCATGGACACCGGGCATCTGACGATCCGCACCAACTCGATCGCGCACGAGGTGCTCGTCGACCCGAACAGCGGGAAGGCGCGCGGCGTGGCGTTCGTCGACAGCGGCACACGCAAGTCCTACGAAGCCAAGGCGAAGGTCGTGATCGTGGGTGCGTCCACCCTCGAATCGGCCCGGCTCTTGTTGCTGTCGCGCTCGCCGCAGCATCCCAACGGGATCGGCAACTCGAGCGGGCACGTGGGCCACAACTTCTGCGAGCATGTGATGGGGCCCGGCGTCACCGGACTCGTGAAAGACCTCGTCGGCAAGCCGCCCACCCTCGACGACGGCCGGCCCGGCGGGTTTTACATCCCGCGGTTCCGTAACCTGAAGGACCGTCAGCCGGGATTCGTGCGCGGCTACGGCTTCGAAGGGAGCGGAGGCTTTTCGATCTTCCCGGGGAACGCCTTCGGGACCCCGGGATTCGGCGCGCAATTCAAGAAAGATGTGCGCGACCACGCGGGTGCGTTCATTGGGATGGGCGGCTTCGGAGAGGTGCTGTCGCGCTACGAGAATTACGTCGACCTCGATCCCGACGCGAAGGACGCCTGGGGGATCCCCACATTGCGCTTCCACTATCAGTTCGGCGACAACGAGAAGAAGATGTGCGAGGATATGGTGGTCGCCGGGCGCGAGATGCTCGAGGCCGCGGGGATCGAGGTCGTGGGCACGGACGAAAAGATGCTCACCGAGGGGTGGTCGATTCACGAGCTGGGCACGGCGCGGATGGGGAGCGATCCCAAGGCTTCGGTGCTGAATCAGTTCCAGCAGTCGCACGACGTGAAGAATTTGTTTGTCGTCGACGGGTCCAGTCATGTAAGCGCGTCGTGCCAGAACCCGACGTGGACCATCATGGCGCTGGCGTGGCGCTCCTGTGAGTACCTGGCGGGCGAATTCAAAAAGGGGAACCTATGAGCGACCACCGCGTCGATCCGCAAGAGGGGCTCTCGCGCCGCGAGATGCTCGAGGTGACCGCGGCGGCGCTCGCCACTCCGTTGCTCCATCTCGGGCCGGCGGCGGCTCCGCCCACAACACCCATCCTTCAGGGCGCCCCCAAATTTTTCACGGGGCCCGAGTTCGCGCTGCTCGACGAGCTTTCGGACTTGATCATACCCACCGACGCCCATTCTCCCGGCGCGCGCGTCGCGGGTGTGGCGACCTACATCGATTTTCGGCTGTCCGAGTCGCTGGACGCCGACGAGAAGGTCAAATGGCATTCCGGCCTCGCCGCGGTCGACGCCCTGTCACAGGAGCTGAACGGGAAAGCCTTCATGCAGGGCTCGCCCGAGCAACGGGTCGCCGTGCTCACGAAGCTGGCCGCGGCTGATCACGACCCCAAGACCGCTGCTGAGCACTTCTTCCAGCAGCTCAAGGGCTGGACGGTGCGGGCGTATTACACCTCCAAGGTCGGGATCCACGCCGACCAGGAGTACAAGGGCAACGTGTACCAGCGCGGGGAATTCGCCGGGTACGACGCCACCTGAGGGGTCCTTGACAACGCCCTGTTCAAGGGAAGGATAGAGGGGGAAAGCAAGCGACGGCGGTACTTCCACTTCCACCGGTAGAGGGCACAGACGTATGACACTTGTCCGTCATCTCGCTCCAGCGCTGGTCGCTGGTCTGTTCCTGGCGGTACCACTCAGCGCCCAGGATTCCACGGGCACGATCACCGGGAAGGTCACCGACCAGACGACCCAGCAACCCCTCGCCAACGTCGAAGTGGCGATCGCCGGAACGCCGAATCGCGAGCTCTCGAAGAGCGACGGCACCTTCCGGCTGGTCGGCATTCGCGCGGGCGCGCACCGCGTGCGCGCGACCCGGATCGGGTACGGGTCCCAATTCCAGGACGTGACCGTCGCGGCGGGTGGCGCGGCCACGTTGGATCTCGCCCTGCTTCCGGCGGCCGCGATTCTGGAGCCGGTGGTGGTGACGGGGTACGGCACGCAGCGCCGGGAGGCGATCACCGGATCGGTCTCGACGGTCGACGCCGGCGCGGCGAATGTCGGCGTGCAGACCAACGTCGATCAGATGATCCAGGGCCGGGCAGCGGGCGTGGACATCACGCAGGACAACGGCGAGCCCGGCGCCGGGAGACAGGTGCTCATCCGCGGCGGCAGCTCCATCGGCGTGGGTGGCGCGACCAACGAGCCGCTGTACGTCATCGACGGCGTGCCGATCAACAACGTGCCGACCGAGCCGCAGGCGATGGGCGTGTTCGGCGACCCGATGCTGCCGCGCAACCCGCTGAACCTGCTCAACCCCTCCGACATCTCGTCGATCACGGTGCTCAAGGATGCGGCGGCGACAGCGATTTACGGTAGCCGGGCGTCGAACGGGGTGATCCTGATCGAAACCAAGAAGGGGCAATCGAGCGGCGGTCCGTCTTTCGAGTACGACGGCTACGTGGCGGCCGCGAGCCCGGCGAAACGCCTGCCGGTGCTCACCGGCGCGGAGTTCCGCCAGTTTGTCAACGGCTCGGTTGCCGCTTGGCGGAAGGACTCGACTGACTTCAATGGCAGACATCCGGCGACAGACACGATCTTCACCCTACACTTCAAGGACTCGTCGGCCACCTTCAATGCCCTGAGTCCCTCGCTAGCGACGCTGGGCCCCGCCAACACCGACTGGGCGTCCGCCATCACGCGGACCAGTGTGACGCACAATCACAACCTGGCGTTTTCCGGCGGGAGCGAAGCGACGCGCTATCGCGCCTCCCTGAATTACGCGAAGGAGGAGGGCGTGACGCTCTCCACCGGCCTCGAGCGGATTCAGGGTAGGTTGAGCGCCACCCACTCGGATCTCAACGGTCGGCTGCGGATCGGCGTCAACGTGACGACCTCGCGCCTCAACAACACCTACCTCACCTACGAGAACCAGGGTGGCTTCCAAGGCGGCGTGTTCCAGAACATGGCCGTCTTCAACCCCACGCAACCGATCACCTACACCGATTCTCTCGGGACGCACTACTACGATCCCAAGGGCAGCTCGGTGTTCAACCCGGTGGCGCTGGCGAATCAGCTCATCGACATCGGCCACACGACCCGCACCTTGGGCAACGCCAGCGCCGATTTCGACGTGGCGCCCGGTCTGACGGCGCGGGTCAACGTCGGGCTGGACCACTCGAGTGGTGACCGGCAGGAGTACTACCCCAACGCGAGCCCGGTAGGCGTGTCCTTGGGGAACGGGCTCGCGCAGCAGCAGAGCCTCGACAACGCCACCCAGACGATCCAGACGCAGCTCACGTACCAGCGTCAGTTCGGCGACGCCAACAGCCTCGACGTCGTGGGCGGGTACGAGTACAGCAAGTTCAGGAGCAACTGGGTGCAGGCCGAGGGCATCGGGTTCTTCACCGACACGTACGGCTTCAACAATCTCAGTGCCGCCACCACCAGAAACGCCAGCGACAGCACCTACGAGTTTCGGCTCGCGTCCTTTTTCGGGCGGGCCAACGTCGGGTTCAAGGACCGCTACTTCTTGACGGGCGTGGTGCGCTACGATGGCTCGTCCAAGTTCGCGGTCGGGCACAAGTGGGGACTGTTCCCGGCGCTGTCCGCGTCGTGGCGTCTCAGCCAGGAGAAGTTCCTCCAGGGTGGGCCGTTCTCGGACCTGCGGCTGCGGGTCGGCTGGGGACTGCAGGGTAACCCGGGCGTCGATCCGTATACCTCGCAGATCACGTTGACGAGTGGCACCGGCGCCAACTACCCGTGGGGCGACGTGCCACATAGTGGCGTCACCCCCAACAGCAACGGCAACAAGGACCTCAAGTGGGAACAGACCTCCCAGGTCAACGCGGCCGTCGACTTCGGCCTCTTGAGCAACCGGCTCTCGGGGAGCGTCGAGTACTACGTCAAGAACACCAAGGACCTGCTGCTGACGATCGACGTGCCGCAGCCGGCGCTCGCTTCCCAACAGCTCATCAACGCGGGCAGGCTGCACAACAGCGGACTCGAGGTCTCGCTCGACGCGGTCCTGGTCTCGCACCCGGGTCTCGTCTGGCGTTCCGGCGTCGTATTCGCGGCCGAGCGGAACAGAGTGACGGACCTCGGTGCCTGCACGGTGGATCCGGTGACCAAGCTGACGGTATCCTGCCCCTCCTACACGACGGGACCCGTCAGCGGGCAGGGGCAGAGCGGCCAGAACGCCGAGCGCATCCTGGTATGCGATCCCAACTCAAAACCCCTCAATTGCCCGGGCTATCCGCTCGGCACGTTCTGGGGCCCCGTCTTCCTCGGCGTCGACAGCGCGGGGAAGCAGGTGTTCCAGTGTAGCGTTGCAACGGTCGGGTGCGCCGCCATTGATGCGACGACCGGGCTCGGGAAGACGACGCTGGGCTCGGGGCCGGCCGCTGCGGACTACCGTGTGATCGGCAACGCCAATCCCGACTTCACCCTCGGGTTCCACAATCAGCTGACCTGGGGCAAGTTCGACGTCTCCCTCTTCGTGCGGGCGTCAGTGGGCGGGGACGTGTTCAACAACTCGGCGCTGGTCTACGCCACGCAGAGCGACGCGCTGCAGGGCAAGAACTTCCTGCGGTCCGCCCTGAGCGATCCGACCGGAATCCACGAGCCGGCGATCTACTCATCGCGCTGGATCGAGAGCGGCACGTTCGTGCGCCTCCAGAACATTACGGTGAGTTATGATCTCGACCTGCCGGTGCTGACGCGGTCGGCGCGCAGCGCGCGGCTGTACGTGTCGGCCGACAATCTGCTGCTCCTGACCGGTTATTCCGGGCTCGACCCCGAGGTGTTCTCCGGCACTGGAACGGCAGTGCGTGGCATCGATTACCTTACCTATCCGCGGCCCCGGACCATCACGGGTGGCCTGCGTCTCATGTTCTGAGGAGGCTCTGGTCCCATGAAGCGATTCTTTGTGAAGGCGTCGATCGGAGCGGCAGGGCTGTTGGCGCTGCTGGTGCCGCTACACGGGTGCACCAACCTGGATGAGACGCCGCTGAGTCTCATCTCGACCAGCAATTTCTTCACCAACGAAGGGGAGGTGTTGGCGGCGCTGGCCGGCGTGTACGCGCAGCTGCGTACCACGACGCCGGAGGGCGGCCTCTACGACGTGAACGAGATCACCACGGACGAGATGGTCGTGCCGATCCGCGGCTCGGACTGGAACGACAACGGCCAGTGGATCGACTTGCACAACATGACCTGGACGCCGACCAGCATCGCCACCAGCAACTTCTTCAACGGGGATTGGAACAACCCCTACGCCGGCATCGCGCGCGCCAATCTGTTCCTCAGCGCGGTCCAGAACGTCACCGTCGCGAACAAGGCGTCGATCATCGCTGAAGTCAGGGCGCTGCGCGCCTTCTATTACTACCTGCTGATGGACTTCTTCGGCGGCGTGCCGATCGTCACCACGACCGAGCTCGGGAAGCACCCGCGCAACACGCGCCGGGAGGTGTTCGACTTCATCGAGAAGGAGCTGATCGCGGCGCGCGACTCGGGGCTCCCCGCCACGCGTCCCGTGGAAGAAAACGGGCGCTTCACCCAGGGCGGCGCGGACGCCATTCTTGCCAACATGTACGTGAACGCCGGCGTGTTCACGAAGGAAGGCGCCGGCAGCGGCGGGATCAACGCCACGGGGTACAACTCCTGCTCGAGCATTACAGTGACCGGCGGGGATGCGTGCCAGGCCGCTATCGCCGCGTCGGATCGCCTGCTGAATTCCGGCAACTACCGGCTGGCCGACTCGTTCCCCCAGAACTTCCGCGCCGACAATAACAACTCGCCGGAGAACATCTTTGTTGTGAAGTTCATCGCCGCGGACGGGCTCGGGATGGACTACGCGATGGCAATTCTGCACTACAACCAGTACGCCCCGCTTGCACCCTGGAACGGATTCGCGATCCAAGCGCAGACCTACAACGCCTTCGACTCGACGGACAAGCGGCGGCGCGTGGTCCTGATCGGACCACAGAACGACGTGCTCTCCGGCGCGTTCGCTTGTGTACGGCCGGGGTGCGCAGGGGGCGCCCCCGATAACTACGGCCCCGTTTGGGAGAGCACTCACCGCCTGATCTTCACCGATACGATTCACAACATCCGCGCGGCCACGGAAGGGGAGGGGGGCCGCGTCTACAAGTGGCCGGCTGACCCGAACCACGTGGCGCAGAACAGCGGCAACGACTTCGCCTGGTTCCGCCTCGGCGAGATCTATCTGATCAAGGCCGAGGTGGAGCACGTGCTGGGGGATGATGCCCTTGCGCTGACACTGCTCGACTCTCTGCGGGCCCGGCGGGATACCGTCGCGCCTCCGCTCGTCGGGGCGGTGAGTGACGCGTTGATCCTCAAAGAGCGGCTGTTCGAATTGCTGGGCGAAAACAAGCGGCGCCAGGACCTGATCCGGTTCGGCGGCTACACCAACCGGGCGGATGACCCGTCGTTGGTCGGCGGCAAGCAGCCCAGGGCGGATTACTACGTCCTGATGCCGGTTCCACAGTCGCAGATCGACGCCAACCCCCTGTTGACCCAGAATCCCGGGTACTGAGCGGGAAGGTTCCTGAAGGTTCTGAAGGTTCTGGAGGTTGCGAGCGATCGAGTAGGGGCGCAGCGTGCTGCGCCCCTATATCGTTTTGTGTCCGCGCTCTGCCTGCTGGTCGGTTGCTCGGCCGCCTCCGCCCCGGCCCCGCCCCCCGCCGACGGCCACTTGTTCACCCTCCTGCCCTCGAGCTACACCGGCGTCCGCTTCGAGAATCGCCTCAGCGACACCCACGACCTGAACGTCTTCACCTACCGCAATTACTACAACGGCGGTGGCGTCGCCCTCGGCGACTTGACCGGCGACGGCCTCCCGGAGATCGTGCTCACCTCGAATCAGGGCGGTACCCGGCTGTATCTGAACGAAGGAAAGTTCCGCTTTCGGGACGTCACGGCCGAGGCCGGCCTGCACAGCAAGGGATGGACCACCGGCGTTACGCTGGCCGACGTGAACGGCGACGGCCTGCTCGACATCTACGTCTGCCACGCCGGCCTCGACCCAAAGCTCCGGGCCAACGAGCTGTACATCAACCAGGGCCTCAACGCCCACGGCGTCCCCACCTTCGTCGAGCAAGCGGCCGCCTACGGGGTGGCCGACACGGGCTACTCGACCCAAGCGGTGTTCTTCGACTACGACCGCGACGGCGATCTCGACCTGTTCGTGATCAACAACTCGCCGCGGCCGGTCGCGCGCTTCGACCTGAAAAACACCCGCACGGTCCGTGACCCGCTCGGCGGCCATCGGTTGTATCGCAACGACGGCGGGCACTTCGTCGACGTGAGCGAGCAGGCCGGCATCTACGGGAGCGAGATCGGTCTCGGCCTGGGGGTGGGTGTGAGCGACGTGAACCGCGACGGCTGGCCCGACATCTACGTCGCCAACGACTTCTTCGAGCGGGACTATCTCTACATCAACAAGGGCGATGGCACGTTCGCCGAGCGGCTCGAGCAGGAGATGCCATACATCAGCCTGTCGTCGATGGGGCTCGACATCGCGGACCTGAACAACGACGGCTGGCCCGACATCTACGTGGTGGACATGCTGCCGGACGATGAGCACCGGCTCAAGACGACCACCTCGTTCGAGGACTGGAACCGGCTCCAGAACGAGGTGAAGAACGGCTTCCATTACCAGTTCACGCGCAACATGCTCCATCTCAACAACGGCAACGGCACGTTCTCGGACATCGGCCAGCTGGCGGGCGTGGCGCGGACCGACTGGAGCTGGAGCCCCCTCATCGCGGATCTCGATCTCGACGGCTACAAGGACATCTACGTGACGAACGGCCTCGCCAAAGACGTCACGTCCCAGGACTACATCGCGTTTCTCGCGAGCCGGGCGACCATGGTCCAGGCCACGCGCGGTGCACGTGTGGATTTCCAGCGCCTGGTCGACGCGATGACCTCGACCAAACTGCCGCACTACGCGTTTCGCAACCGGGGCGACCTGACCTTCGCGAACGAGAGTGCGACCTGGGGCCTCGACACGCCGAGCTTCTCCAACGGCGCGGCGTACGGGGATCTGGACGGCGACGGGACGCTCGACCTGGTCGTGAACAACGTCAACCAGGAGGCATTCGTCTACCGGAACAACGCCCGTACGCTCACGCAGAACCGGTTCTTGCAGGTGCGGCTCGAGGGAACCGGTGCCAATCGGTTCGCCATCGGCGCCAAGGTCACGCTGTGGAGTGGGACGCAGCAGTTCTTCCAGGAGGAGGAGCCCACGCGCGGCTTCCAGTCGAGCGTGGACTACACCCTCACGTTCGGGGTCGGGCTACGCGACACGCTCGATTCGCTGAAGGTCGAGTGGCCGGATCGGGACGGCCGAGTGAGCTTGCTGACGCGCGTCGCGGCGAACCAGCGCGTGACGCTGCGGCAGTCCGACGCCGAGCGGCCCGCGCTGGGAGCCTCGCTCCGGCAGCCCAGCGGGCACCCGCCGTCGCGAGGCCCCCAGCGCAGGCCGCTCCTCACGGACGTCACGGACGCCGTCGCGCTGCCCTACCTGCACCACGAGAACGAGTTTGTGGACTTCGACCGTGAGCCCCTGATTCCGAAGCTGCTATCGACCGAAGGGCCGATGCTGGCGGTCGGCGACGTCAACGGCGACGGGCTGGACGACATGTTCATCGGGGGCGCGAAGGGTCAGGCCGGCAAACTGCTGATTCAGCAGCCGGACGGCCGATTCGTGAGCACCAACGAGAAGCTGTTCGAGGCGGACGCCACATCGGAGGACCTGGGCGCCGTGTTCTTCGACGCCGACGGTGACGGAGACCTCGACTTATACGTCGTCAGCGGCGGCAGCGAATTCTCTCCGATGTCGCCGGCGCTTCAGGACCGACTGTATTTGAACGACGGGCGGGGCAAGTTCCGGAAGGCGGCGGGGAGCCTGCCGAGCGAAGACGTGAGCGGCTCGCGCGTGGCGGCGGCCGACTACGACGGAGATGGGGACGTCGATCTCTTCGTCGGCGGGCGCGTGGTGCCGTGGCGTTACGGCGCCGATCCCCGCAGCATGCTGCTGCAGAACGACGGGCACGGCCATTTCAGCGACATGACCAAACGGCTCGCCCCCGAGCTCGAGCACGTGGGGATGGTCACCGATGCCGTATGGCGCGACGTGGACGGCGACGGGCGGCTCGATTTGATCGTTGTCGGTGAATGGATGCCGATCACCGTGTTTCACAATGCAGGCGGCGGGAAGCTCGTCCGCGTGAAGACACCGGGCCTCGAAAAGAGCGAGGGCTGGTGGAACCGGATCGTGGCCGGCGATTTCACCGGCCACGGCCGCGTCGACTTCATCGTCGGCAACCTGGGGTTGAACACCCGCCTGCGTGCCAGCGAGGCAGAGCCCGTGACCATGTATGTGAAGGACTTCGCCGGGAACGGTGTGACCGACCAGATCCTGTCGGTTTACAATCACGGCACGAGCTATCCGCTCGCGATGCGGGACGAGCTGATCAAAGCGCTTCCGTACCTGAAGACCCGCTATCCCCGCTATGAAGACTACGCCCGCCAGACCGTGACCGACATCTTCTCGTCGGCCGATCTCCAGGGCGCAGTGTTCAAGCAGGCGCGCACCTTCGCGACCACGCTGGCGCGGAACAACGGTGACGGGTCGTTCACGCTCGTCCCGTTGCCGCGCGAGGCGCAGCTCGCGCCGGTGTACGGCATCCTGGCTCGCGACGTGGACGGGGACGGAAAGACCGATCTGCTCCTCGCCGGGAACTTCGACGGCGTGCAGCCGGAGATCGGCCGCATGAGCGCGAGCTACGGGCTGATGTTACGGGGAGACGGCAGCGGACAGTTCGCGCCCGTGCGCGCGGCGGAGAGCGGCTTCTTCGTGCCGGGCCAGGCGCGCGACATCCAGCGGGTCCGCACCCGGCGCGGTGATCTCTACGTCGTGACGCGCAACAACGATCGCCCGGTGATGTTTCGGGCGTCCGCGGGCAAGCGGGAGCTAGCGGCGCTTCGTGCTGATGAGGATCACCCCGTTGGCGCCGCGCACGCCGTACAGCGCCAAGGCGGCGGGGTCCTTGATGACCTCGATGGAGGCGATGTCGCGCGGATTGATGGCCCGCAGCGTCGCGCCGCTGCTGAGCTCCATCGGCACGTCGTCGACCACAAACAGGGGCTCGTTGCTCGAGAGGAACGAGCCGACACCGCGGACGCGAACGGAGAGGCCGCCGTCGGACGTGCGCGACACCAGCACGCCGGGAAAGCGCCGCGTCAGCAATTGCTCGATCGGCTCGCCGGGTTCGCGCTGGACGTCCTCCTCCGTCAGCACTGAACGGGGAATCGCGGTCGCCGGCGGGATCCCTCCCGCTGTGCTCGCGCGCGCGGCGTTGTGCTGGAGCGAGCAGGCGGTGACGCCGCCAAGCAGCAATCCGACGAGTCGGTGGGCATGGGCTGAGCGCATGGGTAACCTCACTGATCGGGACGCTTCGTTCTTATGATGATCACGCCGTTGGCGCCGCGCACGCCGTACATCGCCTCGCCGGCGGGGTCTTTCACCACCTCGATGGTCGCGATGTCACGCGGATTGATCCCCGTGAGACTGCCGCCCGGGCCGGGCTCGATCTCGACGCCGTCGATGACGTACAGCGGCTCGTTGCTGCCGCGCGTCACCACCGAGCTGGGAGGTGCCGTGGGAGGGTTCGTGTCGTGTCTATGGACGCAGCCGGCGCCAAGGCTCACGAGGAGCCCGATCGGAGGGAGGGTGCGGGTCGAAACCCATGTCATAGGCGTCCTCCAGTGCTTGGAGGTCTGACCGCCCCGCGCATTCGCGCGCGACGTTTCAATATACACCGCGGAGAGCAAACCGGTCGGATGAAGCTCCTTGACAGCCACCCCCCCACACCCCTGGGAGCCTCGCCTCCGGGGCCACCGGTCGCGTCGCCAATTCTGCCGGGCGCGGCATGCTGTCCCGTCGCCCTGACTCTCGCCGCCGCGCTGGCGCTGGCGGGCTGCGGCCGTGCTCGGGAGCCGCAGCTCTTCGAGCGGCTACCCCCGGAGCGCACCGGCGTCACGTTCGTCAACCGGCTGCCCGACGACACCACATTCGACATCCTCGCCTACTTGTACTACTACGACGGCGGCGGCGTGGCGGTGGGCGACGTCAACAACGACGGGCTGCCGGACCTCTACTTCACCTCGAACGTCGGTCCCAACCGGCTCTACTTGAACAAGGGCAATTACCGCTTCGAGGACGTCACCGAGCGCGCCGGGGTCGCGGACTCGGGGCCCTGGAAGACCGGCGTCACGATGGCCGACGTCAACGGGGACGGGTTTGTCGACATCTACGTCTCGGGTGTCGACTATCTCGGGATGCACGGGCACAACGTGCTCTACATCAACAACGGCGACGGCACCTTCACCGACCGGACCAAGGAGTACGGTCTCGACTTCGCCGGATTCGCGACGCAGGCCCTCTTCTTCGACTACGACGGCGACGGCGATCTGGACATGTACCTCCTGACGCACTCACCCCACCCTGAGCGCGCATCACCCTCGCACGTCGTACACGGCCCTCGTCCTCCGGGCGTCGGCGACCGTCTCTATCGGAACGACGGCGGTCACTTCGTGGACGTGAGCGAACGCGCCGGCCTGTACGGCGGCGCCGCACGCTACGGCCTCGGCGTCGTGGCGAGCGACCTGAACGGAGACGGCTGTCCCGACCTGTACGTGGCCAACGACTTCCAGGAAGACGACTTCCTCTACATCAATAATTGCGACGGTACGTTCACAGATCCTCAAGACCTCCGCCAATGCCGAAAGCTTCGACGTCTACCTCGAGAAACTCGCGGCCGGGTACCATCCGCAGTACGCCCGCAACACGCTGCAGCTCAACGGCGGCGCCGTGGGGGAGGGGCCGGTGCGCTTCAGTGAGATCGGCTATCTGGCGGGCGTCTATGCGACCGATTGGAGCTGGGCCCCGCTGTTCGCCGACCTGGACAACGACGGCTACAAGGACCTGTTCATCACCACCGGGATCTATCGCCGGCCCAACGACCTGGACTACCTCGCGTATGTGGCCAACCCGACTGTCCAGGCATCGCTGAGGCAGGGGATGGGCGGATTGGTTCGGACGCTCATCAGGAAGATGCCGCAGGTCCCGAGTCCCAACTACGCGTATCGCAACAACGGAGACCTGACGTTCACGAACGAGGCCCGGGCCTGGGGGCTCGGGGAGCCGGGTTTCTCGAACGGCGCCGCGTACGTCGACTTGAACAATTCGGGCGCGCTCGACCTCGTGGTCAACCGGCTCGACGCTCCCGCTGTGATCTACCGCAACCGCGCACGCGAGCTCACGGGCAACCACTATCTGCAGGTGGTGCTGCGAGGTTCCGGCGCCAACACCGCGGGGATCGGCGCCAAGGTGATCGTCAAAGGGGGCGACAGGACGCAGCTGCTCGAGCAGATGCCGACGCGGGGCTTCCAGTCTTCCGTAGACCCCCGCCTGCACTTCGGGTTGGGTTCTTCCACGAAAATAGATTCCCTGACGGTAATCTGGCCGGATCGGCGGTCGCAGGTGCTCACGGGCGTGGCAGTAGACCGCGCGCTGACTCTGTCGCAGCGAGACGCCGTCGGCGCGCGTGCCGGGACCGCCGCTCCGGCAGCCCAGCGGGCACCCGCCGTCGCGGCGGCCCCGGCGCTCGCGCCGACTCCCGGCCTGTTCACCGACGTGACCGCTCGGGTCGGCATCGAGTTCAAGCATCACGAGAATGCCTTCTACGACTTCCATCGCGAGCCGCTGATCCCGCACCTCTTGTCCGCCGAGGGGCCCGCCCTCGCCGTCGGCGACGTGGACGGCGACGG
>QHTP01000229.1:4426-7508 GCA_003220855.1 Gemmatimonadota bacterium | reverse complement strand
CGAGACGACCAAGATCCACTCCGTGGCGGGCGTCCTGCCGCTGGGTGAGTCGCTCGTTGCGCGGCGTCCCTTTCGGTCCCCGCACCACACCATCTCGGACGCCGGGCTGATCGGCGGCGGCTCGTACCCGCGGCCCGGCGAGGTGAGCCTGGCGCACGGCGGCGTGCTGTTCCTCGACGAACTTCCCGAATTCCGCAAGAACGTGCTCGAAGTGCTGCGCCAGCCCATGGAAGACGGCGTCGTGACCATCGCGCGCGCCGCCATGAGCCTCACCTATCCGGCGCGCTTCATGCTGACCGCGGCGATGAACCCGTGTCCCTGCGGCTACTTCGGCGATCCGCAGCATACCTGTGTCTGCGGCCCGCTCGGCGTCGAGCGCTATCTCGCGCGCGTCTCGGGACCGCTGCTCGACCGGATCGACCTCCATTTGGAGGTGCCGGCCGTGAAATACCGCGCGCTCGCGGACCAGGGCGGGGGAGAGCCCAGCGAGGCGATGCGGGAGCGGGTCGACCGGGCCCGGGTGGTGCAGCGGGAGCGCTTTGCGACGCGCCCGGGTGTGTACGCCAACGCGCACATGGCGGCGCGGGACATCCGGACGTTCTGCCGCGTGTCGGACGGCGCGGACGCCCTGCTACGGACCGCGATCACCCGGCTCGCGCTGTCGGCGCGCGCGTATCACCGCATTCTCAAGATCGCGCGCACCATCGCCGATCTCGCGGGAGCGACGTCGCTCGAATCGTGTCACGTGAGCGAGGCGATCCAGTACCGCAGCCTCGACCGCCGGGGACTCGCCTAGCGGAGCGCTTCCGCCCGCGCGGGATGTATCTTCTCCCTCCTTACGGTATGCCCCGCGCGAACCCTGCGACCCCAACCCTCATCGGCCTCCCCTACGACGCCAGCTCGTCGTTCCTACGGGGAGCGGCCGCCGCGCCTCCCGTCATCCGCCAGGCGCTGCACTCGGCCGCGGGCAATCCCTGGACGGAAACGGGGGTCGATCTCGGCGTCGATGGGGCGCTCGCGGACGTGGGGGACGTCCCGCTCGCGGGGTCGAGCGCGGAGGTGCGCACCAAGATCGAAGCGTCGGTGCGTACGCTGCTCGAGTCGGGCGGACGTCCTATCGTGCTCGGGGGTGACCACTCCATTACCTACCCGGTGATCCGGGCCGTGCGGTGGTCCCACCCGCGGCTGAGCGTCCTGCACTTCGATGCCCATCCCGATCTGTATCCGGAGTTCGCAGGCGATGCGTACTCGCACGCCTGCCCGTTCGCGCGGGTCATGGAGGAGCGCCTCGCCGATCGCCTGGTGCAGGTGGGCATCCGGACCATGAACGCGGTGCAGCGTACCCAGGCCGAGCGTTATGGCGTCGACGTGATCGACATGCGGGCGTGGGTCGCGGGACGGCGACCGCGCCTCGAGGGCCCGACCTACGTGTCGATCGACCTCGACGCGTTCGACCCCGCGTGCGCGCCCGGGGTGTCGCACCGCGAGCCCGGAGGACTCACCGCGCGCGACGTGCTCACCGTGCTGCACGGACTCGAGGTTCCCCTGGTCGGCGCGGACGTGGTGGAGTTCAACCCGGCGCAGGATGCGAGCGGCGTGACGGCGGCGCTATGCGCCAAGGTCGTCAAAGAGCTCGCGGGAATGATGATCGCTGCGCGCTAGTTCGGGGGGATGGTCAGGCGAATCACGTCCCCCGGCCGCACCGAGATCGTCTCGGTGATGGGATTGCCCCGACCGCCGATGGGATGGACCTCGAACTGCACCTCCGTGCCGTAGCCGATCAGCTCCGGGCGGACCATGAGAATGCGCGACGAGATCCCCGGCACCATGCCGAGGCGGAGACGCTGCCCGCCGCGGATGATGAAGACGTCCATGTCGAGGAAATTCTGGTTGTCGACCGTGACCGCGAGCTCGGCCCGGGGATTGAGCGGCGCGGCCGCTGGGCGGTGGCAGGCCGTGCCCACAGCGAGAACGACGAGGGCGGCAGCGGCGGGCGCGCGCATGACCAAGCAATCTACACCGCACCCGCTGGCGCGGCGCCGGGCGAGCGTCTAGCTTGTCCCCGCATCTCACCACACGCCGCATGATCGACTGGCTGCAGACGCACCTCGGGATGAGCCCCCAGCTCCAGACGAAGCTGGTCGTGACCGTCGGGACGATCGCCGGGCTCTGGCTCGTCCGCCACTTCGTCCTGGGGTTCGTGTACCGCCGGGTGCAAGACCCGTGGGGGCGGTACCGTTGGCGCAAGGGCCTGACCTACGCGCTCGTCGCGGTCGGCGTGATCCTTGTCAGCCAAACGTGGTTCGTCGGAACCACGGCGCTCACGACCTACCTGGGGCTGGTGTCCGCGGGGCTGGCGATCGCCCTCAAGGAGCCGCTCTCGAACGTCGCCGGGTGGGCGTTCATCATCTGGCGTCGCCCGTTCGAGGTGGGTGACCGCATCCAGATCGGCCCGCACGCTGGGGACGTGATCGACCTCGGCTTGTTCCAGTTCACCCTCAACGAGATCGGTGCATGGGTGCAGGCGGACCAGTCGAGCGGGCGGATCATTCATGTCCCGAACGGCAAGGTCTTCACCGATCCCGTCGCCAACTACAACAAGGGATTCCGCTACATCTGGAACGAGGTGCCCGTAGTGGTCACCTTCGAGAGCGACTGGAAAAAGGCCAAACACATCCTCGGCAAGATCGCGATCAAGCACGCGGAGCACCTCACCCAGCAGGCGGAGCAGGAGCTGCTCGCGGCGTCCCAGCAGTATCTCATCAACTACCGCAAGCTGACCCCCATCGTCTACACGAACGTCGTGGACTACGGCGTGCAGCTGACCATCCGCTATCTGATCGAGCCGCGCAAGCGCCGGGGCACCGAGCATGCCATCTGGGAAGACATCCTCACCGAATTCGCCGCCGCGCCGGACATCGACCTCGCCTACCACACGACGCGGGGATTCAAGTACACGGAGGAAGGAAAGCCGGCGCTCCGGGCGACGCCGATCACGCATCTGCCGACCGGTATTCCGGTCGACGACGACTGACGGCTACTGCTCCAGCACTTCGTAGTGCGTGACCGTCGGTTCCAGCTC
>QHTP01000229.1:0-4392 GCA_003220855.1 Gemmatimonadota bacterium | reverse complement strand
GTTCCCGGGCGTCGCCCGGCACTCGGTCACGCCCGTGCGGCGCAGGTAGGCGGCGTAGGCATCCCCCTTGGCGGCCGGGACGACGCCGTGCCACAGCCGGGCAATCATCCGGTGCTCAGATCCGGTCGAGCTCGCTGACCGTGCGCTCATTGCGGACGTTCCCCGTGTTGAGGGTGGACTTGGGCTCGAGCAGCACCACGTGCGTCTCCTCGGGCGCGACCGGCAGATGTTCGACGCCCCGGGGCACGATGACGAATTCGCCCTCCTCGACCCACACCTCGCGGTCGCGGAACTTGAGCAGCAGCCGGCCTTTCACCACGAGAAACAGCTCGTCTTCGCTGTCGTGGTGGTGCCACACGAACTCGCCTTTGACCTTGACGACCTTGACGTAGGAGTCGTTGAGCTCGCCGACGATCTTCGGGCTCCAATGCTCGTTGAACTGCCGGAATTTCTCCGCGAGGTTCACGCTACGCATGCTCGGAGGCCTCCTGACGGACCGGGCCCGTCGTTTCCGTCCGGCCGTCCGCCGGTCCGGCTGTCCGTCGGATCTTGTGGGACAACTGGATCCACACGACCGCGCCGACGATCAGCGCCATCGCGACGAATGTGCGCGCCGTCACCGGCTCCGCGAGGATGAGCCAGCCGAGCAGCACGGCGATCACCGGATTCACGTACGCGTACGTGCCCACGATCGTGGGCGAGGCGTGACGCAGCGCGTACGTGTAGGCGCTGTAGCCCAGGATGGAGCCGAATACCACCAGGTAGGCCATCGCCCCGGCGCCTCGGGGCGTGAGGTGCCAGCGACTCCATTCCCCGAGCAGCGTGCCCACGAGGGCGATCGCGGTGCCGCCGGCGATCATCTGGATCGCCGCCCCGACGTAGGGGCTGGTCTCCGTGCGATGGCGCTTGCTGTACACCGAGCCGAGCGACCACGAGGCGCTGGCGCACGTGAGGGCAATCGGTCCGCGCAGATCGGCTCGCAGGATCTCGGCGGGGCTCGCGCCCACCAAAAGCGCGGTGCCGAGGAAGCCGAGCAGCAGTCCCGTCACGACGCGCCAATTCAAGTCGCCCGAGCCGCCGGGAATGATCGCGTCGAAGAACGCCATCCACAGCGCCACCGTGACGACGAAAATGCTGGCGACGCCGGAGGGCGTGTACTGCTCGGCCCAGACGACGAACGCGTTCCCGCCGGCGAGCAGCAGGACGCCAACGATCGCCTGGGTCCGCCAGTCGACCAGCCGTTTCGGTAGCGTGTCGCCGAGCGCCAGCACCACGCTGAGCAGCAGCAGACCGGCGATGAGAAAGCGCAGGCCCGCGAACAGGAAGGGGGGCAGAACCCCGACGCCGACCCGGATCGCGAGGTAGGTCGAGCCCCAGAACACGCACACGACGAGATAGGCGATGAGCGCCTTGCCGCGCAGCCCGGCCATCAGTCCGGCTCCACCGGGACGAATCCCGGCTTCTCGAACACCGTGCCCAGCACGATCGTCGTCCGCGTGCTCATCTGGGTCTTGGACGAGCCGCGGAGATCGCGCAGCACGCCCTGCAGGCTTTCGAGGTCGTGCGCCGCAACCTTGAGCATGTAACAGTCCTCTCCGGCCACGTGGTGGCACTCGAGCACCTCGGGATGCTTCTCCATGTCCCGCATCCGCGGCTCGTCGCCGACGTAGTCGGAGTTGGCGTAGCGCACGGCGACGAACGCCGTCACCGGAAAACCGGACTTGGCGCGGTCCACCCGCGCGCCATAGCCGGTGATGTATCCCGCCTCTTCCAGGCGCTTGACGCGCTCCATCACGGCCGGCCGCGACAGTCCCACTTCGTCCGCGATCGCCTGATAGCTGGCGCGGCCGTCGGTCGCGAGCTGCCGCACGATCTTGCGGTCTACGGCGTCCAGCTCGGTCTTGTGTGCCATTTCGGAGCCTCGATGTCGTGTCAGCCTACTAGACGTAGACAATCTCAGCAGCATGACAACGTATGATAAGAGTAATCGGTTCCGGAGCTACGATCTATCCGATTCGTGCTCGCGAAATGTCCTTTGATGGAGACAGTGTAAGTCATTAGTATTCCGCCGTGTCCGGCTCCCTTCCGGCCCTGCGCGCCCTGGCCCGGGGCATTCCCTCCACCCTGGTAGGGTATTCGGGCGGCGTCGATTCGGCCCTGCTCGCCGTGGTGCTGCGGCAGGAGCTCGGGCCGAAGCGGATGCTCGCCGCGGTGGGGAGGAGCCCCTCCTACCCCGCCGCCCAGTGGGCCACGGCCCGTGCGGTGGCCGAGCGCTTCGATGTACCGCTCGTCGAGCTCGACACGTACGAGCTGGACGACCCGAGCTACCTCGCCAATCCCACCAACCGCTGCTTCTTCTGTAAGACGGAATTGTGGAGCCGGCTGATTCCAGAGGCGCGCGCACGGGGCCTGGCGGTGGTATGCGATGGCACCAACGCCGACGACCTGGGCGAGCACCGGCCGGGGTACGCCGCGGGCGTGGCGGCGGGGGTGCGCTCCCCGCTCGCCGAAGCGGGCTTGACGAAGACGGACGTGCGCGCGGCGGCGCGCGAGCTGGGGCTTCCCATATGGGATGCGCCCGCGGCGCCGTGCCTCTCGAGCCGCGTGGCCTACGGCATCGCCATCACCCCGCAGCGGCTCGCCCAGGTGGAACAGGCGGAGGCGTACCTGCGCGAGCTGGGAGTCACCGGGGATCTGCGGGTGCGCCACCTCGGTGAGCGCGCGCGCATCGAGGTCGAGCCGCGTTTGATCCCGTGGCTCGCCGAGCGGCTGCCCGCCGTCGAGCGGCGGCTGGGAGAGCTGGGGTTCACGGCCGTCGAGCTCGATCCCCGCGGCTACCGCCGCGGCAGCCTGCTGGCCGGGCGCGCGCACACCGCGGGCGCGTGAGGCTGTTCGTCGCGTTGAATCTTCCTCCCCCCGTGCGCGAGGCGCTGTGGTCCGCAACGAGCCCGCTGCGGGAGCTGGGGCTCCCCGTGAATTGGGTGCGCGGAGACGGCATCCACCTGACGCTCAAGTTTCTCGGTGAGGTGGCGGACGACCGGGAGGCGGAGATCACGGCGGCGCTCGAGCGGGCGGCGGCGGGGGCGCGCACCCTGCCGCTCGCGCTGGGAGGGTTCGGCGTATTCCCCGATTTCGGCCGGCCGCGCGTGGTGTGGGCCGGGATCGCGCCGGAGCCGGGGCTCGAGATCCTGCAGCATCGGGTGGAGCAGGAATTCGCGCCGCTCGGGTTTCCCACGGAGGCGCGCCCGTTTCGTCCCCACGTGACGCTGGGGCGCGCGAAACGGGACGCCCGACCCCGCGACTTCGCCGGGCTCGAGTCGGCGCTCGCGCAGCTCGAGTTCGCGCAGACGGGCGTGGTGAGCGCGCTCGACCTGATGCAGAGCACGCTCCAATCGGGAGGTGCGGTGTACCACGTGAGACACAGTGAACGGCTGCCTTAAGGGACTGTTCCGGCTCGCCCTCTTCGCCGCCGCGCTCGTGGTGGCGCTCGTGGCGTGGTGGTTCCGCGAGCCGCTCCTGCACGGCGCCTCTCGCTGGCTCGGGCCCCATTCGACCAAGCTTCCGCCCGTCTCCGATACGGCGGTCGGCGCACCGACGCCCAAGGCGCTCTCGTCCAGTCAGACGAAGGTGGACCGCCTCAAGCGCAGCGAAGGTCCCGATTCGGTGGTGCTCTCGCCCAACGAGATCGCGGCGATGATCGGCAGCGGGATCGACTGGTCGGTCCGCAAGAGCTTCGATTCGCTGCGGGTCGAGCTGCTCGAGGGTACGCTCGCCGTGTACTGCCGTCTCGACACACGGGTCATCCCCCCGGACGCGCTGGGGCCGCTCGCCGGGATGCTGAACCCCCGGGAGCCGCTGCGCATCGCCGGCCCGCTCGCGATCGAGCGGCCCGGGGTCGGTCGTTTCACGGTAACCGAGCTGTCGCTGCGCGGCTTCCCGTTCCCGGGACCCCTGGTGAAACAGCTGGCGCGACGCGTGGCGGGGGCCGACTCGACCGGCGCCGTGCCGTTGCGGGTCTCGCCCGCGTTCACCGATGTCGCCATTCATCCCACCGGGGTCGTGCTGTACCGCTTGAAGCGGAGGAAGCCGTGAGCCGGCGCGTGCTGGTCGTCGACGACGAAAAGGGCATTCGGGAGGCCCTGACCCAGCTGCTCGAGTATGAGGACATCGAGGTGCGGGCGTGCGCCTCGGGCTCCGAGGCGCTGAGCCTCTACCCCGAGTTCCGGCCCCACCTCGTGCTGCTGGACGTGAAGATGCAGGGCATGGACGGCCTCGAGACCCTGCGCAAGCTGCGCGAGCTCGACCCGCGTGCGCAGGTCGTCATGATCTCCGGCCATGGGACCATCCAGACTCCGGTCGAAGCGACCCAACTCGGCGCCTACGATTTCCTCG
>QHTP01000228.1 GCA_003220855.1 Gemmatimonadota bacterium | reverse complement strand
GGCCGCCGTAACGTGAGGGTCCGGTGAGCGATGGTGTACGTCCTTACGGAGGGCACAGGACTCGAACCTGTACGGGCTTGCGCCCAGCGGTTTTCAAGACCGCCGCCTTACCAGTTAGGTCTAGCCCTCCAGTGTTACAGGGCTTCAAGTTACGGTGGTGGGGGACCTCTTAGAAGAGGTCTCGGCCGAGGGCATGCCGCAGAGTTTCATGATGACCGTGGTTGAAACGTCCAAGCGCATCAGCACAGTTGCGAGGGGGGTCGTTCAGCGTGATCACGCATGAGAACACTGGTGCCCGGCCCTGGGCCATTGCCCTCCTCGGATGGCTCGCCGCCGCTCCCCTGCCCGCGGTCGCGCAGCAGTATCGCATCGCCTACACCATCGCCATGCCGGATATCGCGGCGCACCTGTACGCGATCACGCTGGCGGTGAGCGGGCTGCGGGGGAGCCGTCCCGTCGAGCTGCAGATGCCGGTGTGGTCGCCCGGCCGCTACGGCCGCATGGATTTCGCCAAGAACGTCCAGGATTTTTCGGCGGTGGGGAGCGACGGCAAACCCTTGCGCTGGGACCGGGTCAACGGGTCGCTGTGGCGCGTGCTTCCGGGCGCGAGTCGGAGCGTGCGGGCCACGTATCGTGTGTTCGCCGACGCGCCCATGTCGGGCACGTTCTCGGTGCTCGACAGCGCGCACGCGAACTGGAACGGGGCATCGCTGCTCATGTACGTGGAGGGCCACAAGCAGGATCCGGTGTCACTCAGCGTCGAGCCGCCGGAGGGGTGGACGATCATGAATGGGGCGGTCACCCAGCCGGGCCAGCGGCAGTTTCAGTTTCCGAACTACGATCTGCTGATCGACACGCCCACCGAGGTGGCACCGGCCGGATCGTTGCTGCTCGATTCCTTCGTCGTCGACGACCGGAAGTACCGCGTCATGGTGCACCACAACGGGCCGGTCCCCCCGCCGGCCGGCGCACGCGAGCGCTTCGTGCACGACGTCGAACGGATCGTGCGCTACGAGAATTCCGTCTTCGGGGCGCCACCGCTCGAGCAGTACACGTTCCTGTTCAACATCGGCTTTCCCGGCGGCGACGGGATGGAGCATCTGTACTCCACGCAGATCCAGAACTCGCGTGTATGGACCGATACAGCGACGCTGCTCCCCGGCATCTCCTCGGCGGCGCACGAGTACTTCCATGTGTGGAACGTGAAGCGCGTCCGACCCGCCGCGCTGGGCCCGTTCGACTACACGCGCGAGCAGTACGAGCCGTCGCTCTGGGTGGCCGAGGGGTGGACGCAATACTACGGGCAGGCGGCGCTGCGGCGCGCCGGCCTGCAGGACACGGGCACGTTCTACGCGCGGATGGCGTCGCTCATCCGGGCGAATCTCACCGCGCCGGGCCGCAAGGAGGTGTCGGCGCGCGTGGCCTCGTTCGAGGCGCCGTTCTGGGACGGCGCGCCTCAGGCCCAGCCGACGAACTTCGAAAACACGTTCTTCGATTACTACACGAAGGGGGCCGGAATCGCGACGTGCCTCGACTTGTTCATTCGCCATCAGACAGGCAACACCAAATCGCTCGACGACGCGTTCAACGATCTCAAGCACCGGGTGTGGGACGCTCCCAAGGCGTCGTACTATCTGCAGGGACGCGGCTACACGGAGGACGACGTCGAGCAAGCCGTGAGCGCCGCGGCCGGCACGGACATGCATGCCTGGTTCGCGCAGCATGTCGGCGGTACCGACGACATGGATTACGACGCGGCGCTCAGCTGGGCCGGATTGAAGCTGCTGCGCGCTGAGAGCGGCCAGTGGCAGATCGAGGAGACGCCGGATGCGACGCCGGAGCAATTGAAGATTCGGAAGGGATGGCTCACGGGGCAGGTCGACAAGTAGGCGAGACTGCCAGCGACGCCCCTGGCTCCTGCCCGATCACGAAGTTGAGTTCACAAAGGAGGATTCTCGTGGTCCCTCTCTCGCGCGCTGGCTGGCTCGGCGCCGCGCTCCTCGTCGGCATCGCGAGTCCCGGGGCCCATCCAGCGATTGCGCAGAGCTCCGCGCCTCGCATGCCGGTCCCGACGCCAGCGCGGGCGCTGCTCGTCCTTAGCAAGACCGACCGCACCCTGAGCATCGTCGATCCCACGACGCTCGCTGTGGTGTGGCGCGTCCTGGTGGGACGTAGATCTCATCGCGCAGCAGGCGCTACCCGCCATCGACCTCGGTCCGTTGCACGGCCCCCACGGGCTCGCAGTCGCCGACGGGAAGATCTGGTTCACTGCCGAGGGGGCGAAGGCGATCGGTCGCTACGACCCTGCACCGCACGCCGTCGACTGGGTGCTCGGCACCGGGCAGGACCGTACGCACATGCTCATCGTGTCCGCGGACGGGAAGCGAGTCGTCACATCCAACGTCAGCTCGGCGACCGTTACGATCGCCGAGCCGCGCAGCGGACCCCCGCCTCCGGGCGCTGCCTCCGGGGTCGACTGGACGGAGACGGTGGTCCCCGTGGGCCGCGGTGCGGAAGGGATCGATGTGTCGCCCGACGGGCGCGAGGCGTGGGTGGCCAACGCACAGGACGGCACCATCTCGGTCATCGATCTCACCCGCAAAGTCGTGGTGCAGACGCTAGCGGCGGACGTGCGGGGCGCCAACCGGTTGAAGTTCACCCCCGACGGCGCGCTCGTGTTCGTGTCGACGCTGGGTGGCCCGGATGTCTCGGTGCTGCGGGCGGCGGCCCGGGCAGTGGTCAGGCGCGTACCAGTCGGGCGCGGGGCGGCGGGAATCGTGATGCAACCGGACGGGGCGCGCGCTTATGTGGCGTGTACGCCCGACGACAGCGTGGCGGTGATCGACGTGCGGTCGCTCATGGTGGTCGCGCGCATCGGCGCAGGTGGACGGCCGGATGGCCTGGCATGGTCCTCGGATCCTCTGATCCCGCTCGTCTTCCTCGGCATCGCCCTGACCGTTGTCGCGGGCGTCGTGTTGGCCAACAGAATCATCACCAACCGCAGACGCAAGGCCTACGAGGGCTTCTGCTTCGAGCGCGGCTACCGATTCGAACCGGAGCGTCCCGGAGAGGAGGCGCGCCATGTGGCCACCTGCCCAGTGTTCTCGGAAGGGCACGGGCATACTTGGGGATTCACGATCGCTGGGACGAGCGGCGGCACGCCCTTCACCGCGTTCGAGTACAAATGGACCACGGGCTCCGGGAGAAACTCGCAGGCGCACCGCATCGGCGGCCTGCTCTGGACCATGGAGCGCCCGCTGCCGCAGTTCCTGCTCACGCCCGAGGGCCTCTGGGCCAAGCTCGCGGCGTATTTCGGAGGGCAGGATATCGATTTCGTCGAGTCGCCCGAGTTCTCGAGCGCCTACCGCCTGCGGGGGAGTGATGAAGCCACCGTACGGGCACTCTTTACTCCGGCGCGCCGCCAGGTGTTCGAGATGTTCCGGGGTCAACACGCCGCCGGCGCCGGCCAGGAGCTGATGTGGTGGCGGGACGGCGCGCTGCCGCCTCCCGATCAGTTCGACAGCTTCCTGATGGAAGGCCAGCGCCTCCTGCAGGCCTTCACCCGCGACTAGCGCTCGACCGGCGGGTTGAACCCGTAGCTCGTGTTCTTGAACACCGAGTCGGCGACCACCAGCGCCTGGGTCGCCAGACTGGGGTTGCGCTGCCGTAGCACCTGCGCCAGCGCCTGATACACGATGCCGTAGGTGGCGAGGATCGACTCCGACGGCCGGTCCACCCAGCCGCGTGGCCGGTGACGGCCGGCCGCCTGACGATGATAGACGTCGAACGCGAGGGCCGTGGTCCGGGGGAGGTTGATGGCCCCGAGCCCGGGCCCGAGCGACACGAGGCTGTCCGACGCAACCAGCGGTTCGCGGTGCAGCTTGCGCGCGAACCCCTGACCCTCCAGGTAATCGCTCAGGCCGAACAGGTCGGCATACGGGCCCACGGTGCGGGAAAAATAAATGGGCCGCTTGCCCATCTGATCCTTGATGGCCTCGAGCACGATCACGTCGGCCCGCTCCAGATACTGGCGGCCGAGCTGCTGCGGATCGAGCGACACGCTGACCCCACCCAGGTTCACCAGACGCTTCTGGTCGAGCCAGTACACCGGCTCGAGGTGTGCGAGCTGCTCGTCGGTGTAATCGAGCAGCCGGCCCGCCGGCTTGGTCCAGGCGCGCCCGCGGTAGATCGACGGCGCCCCGGTCGAATCGAACGTGGCGAGGGGCCGGCGCTGCAGCTGGCGTAGGTACCAGTCGGTGTTGGCGAGCGACAGGTTCACCACCGTCACGTCCTGGCGGATGTGCTCCACTTCCTGCGCGTACCACAGGGGGAACGTGTCGTTGTCTCCCGCGGTCACGAGCACGCCGTACGGCTCGACCGACTGCAGCATGTCGTAGGCGAAGTCGCGCGCCAGCGTCTCACCCTGGCGCGACGCGGTGAGACGGTTGCCCACCAGCGGCACCAGTGCGAGGAGCAGCACCGGTGTCGCGAGCAGCCAGCGGCGGGCCGGGTCGGGCTCCCGGGCCTCGAGCGACTCCGTCAGCCATTCCATCAGGGTCGCGAGCCCCATTCCCACCCACACGCCCCACAGCGCGAACGAGGCGAGGAAGAAATAGTCGCGCTCGCGCACCTCGTGCAGCGCCTGGGGGAGATCGGGGCGCTGCGAGTAGCCGTACTTGAAGTTGAGGTAGAAGATCAACAGCAGCGTGAGCGTCGCCATCAGCGTCGTCATGGCGACGGCGGTGCGGCGGTCGGCTTTCCAGTGGCGGTACGCGCCCAGCAAGCCCAGGAAGGCGAACACGACCGCGAGCGCCCCGCGCAACCCGGTGGTCCAGTCGCGGCCCCACTGCCACGTGAAGTACTGGATCCACATGCCGATCTGCGCCTGGGGCGTGGCCTGCCGCTGCCACACGGGCGGCTTGCCGTACTGCTGGCGGGTGAGCACGTCCCACAAGGCCGCCGGCGTGGTGGGCTCGCCCTCGTTGATCGCCGGGAAATGCGCCGACCGAATCGGCAGGAACAGATACACCGACACTCCCACGACCGCCACCAGCAGCACCGCGACCGCGAAGTCGCCGTTGCGCGCGTAGGCGAGCGCGTAGATCAGCGCCGCGACGAACAGCACGGCCGCGAGCTTCAAGGGCGTGGAGCTCTCGAGTCCGCTCGCCACGATCAGCGCGTACGCGCTGCAGAACACCAGCCACTGCGACCACTCGATGCGCCGCGCGGCGAGCCCCCCAAGTCCCATCGCACGCTCCCGCTTGAGCGGCGGATACAACAGCACCATCACCACGGGTCCCACCAGCACGCCCATCATGTGGTTCGTGGAGGTGAGCGCCAGCAGGTATACGATCATCAGGAGATGATGATCGTGCCCTTCGCCGGGGGGCTGGTCATCCCAGCGCACGATGAGCCACAGCACCAGCGCGATCGACAGCAGCGAGAGCGTGTAGACCTTCTCGTTCACCACCGACTGGTTCCACACCGTGAACGCGGTCGCCGCGCTGAGCGCGCCAGCGAGGGCGGCCAAGTGCCGCGGCAGCCGGGCCGGCACCCAGCTCCGCATCCACCGCTCGCCCACCAGGAACCAGCACCCCGCCGCCACTGCGCTCGTCACCGCGGCGAGCAAATTGATCCGCTCGGCATACGCGGCCGCGAGCGGCAGCAGGCCCCAGGTGTGGGCGATCAGCGTGAACAGCGGATTGCCCGGCGGGTGCGGGATGCCGAGCACGTAGGCGGCGGCGATGTATTCCGACGTGTCCCAGAACTGGGTGGTCGGGGCGAGCGTCGCGACGTAGAGGATCAGGGCGCCGAGCGCGACGAACCCGGCCCAGACATAGGGCGGGCCCTCGGGTGTCGCGTCGACGGGGAACGGCTGCGAGAGCCGCTGAGGCTCGGTCATGGTCGCCATAGGTCAGTGCCTGAACTGTCGGATGCCCGTGAACACCATCGCCACCCCCGCCTGATCGGCCGCCGCCACCACCTCGGCGTCCTTGACCGACCCGCCCGGCTGGATGATCGCGCTCACCCCCGCCCGAGCCGCCTGTTCTACACCGTCCGCGAACGGAAAGAACGCGTCGGAAGCTAACACCGCCCCGGCTGGGTCGTGGCCCTGCTGGCGCGCCTTGTGAATCGCCAGGAACGAGGCGTCCACGCGCGACATCTGGCCCGCGCCGATCCCGACCGCCGTCTGGTCGCGGGCGAGCAGGATGGCGTTCGACTTGACCACGCCCACGGCCGCCCACGCGAAACGCAGGTCGCGCCATTCGGCGTCGGTGGGAGCACGCCGTGTGACCACCTTCCACCCCGCTTCGTCGGCCGCCTGCGCCGCGCGGGACCGCTCCTGCACCAGGAACCCTCCCCGGATCCGTTTGTAGTCCCAACCCGCCGCATCGCCCGCGCGCAGGCGCACGACCCGCAGGTTTTTCTTGTCGCGAAACACGCTCAGCGCGTCGTCCGCGAACGCGGGGGCCACCACCACTTCCACGAACAGATCGCGCATCGCCTCCGCCGCGCCGCGATCGACGGCGACGTTGAACGCGATCACCGAGCCGAATGCCGAGGTACGGTCGGTGGCGAGTGCGCGCTCGTATGCTTCGCGGGGCGAGCGCCCCAGCGCGATGCCGCACGGGGTGGTGTGCTTGATGATCGCGCACGCCACGGCGTCCGATCCGGACGATCCGGACCAGGGCGCGACCGCCGCGACGGCGGCATCGACGTCCAGCAGGTTGTTGAAGGACAGCTCCTTGCCATGGAGCTGCTGCAGGTCGCGAATTCCGGGCTCAGCCGCCGCGTACAGCGCCGCCGCCTGATGCGGGTTCTCGCCGTAGCGCAGCTCTTGGCGGCGCTCCAGCGCCAGCGTGATCCGCTCGGGCCATCCCGGCGTGTCCTGCGTCAGGTACCCGTGGATCGCGGCATCGTAGGCGGCGGTGTGGGCGAAGACTTTGGCGGCGAATCCTCGACGCAGCCCGGGAGTCAGTTCGCCGGCCTTGAGCGCCGCGATCACCACCGGATAGTCGTCCGGATCGACGACGACGATCACGTCCTGGTGGTTTTTCGCGGCCGAGCGGAGCATCGAGGGACCGCCGATGTCGATCTGCTCGATGGCTTGCTCGATGCTGACGCCCGGCTTCGCGACCGTCTCGCGAAACGGATAGAGGTTGACGGCGACGAGATCGATCGGGGTGATGCCGTGCTCCGCCAGCGCGGCGCGGTC
>QHTP01000227.1 GCA_003220855.1 Gemmatimonadota bacterium | reverse complement strand
TCTCTCCAAGCCGGCCGATCCGGCGGAAGTGACCGCGACGGTGCGCCGCCTGATCGAGCGCCGCAAGCTGCAGCAGCGCACCGGCATCATCGGCGAGTCCCCCGCCATCCAGGAGGTGCTCGTTAAGATCGAGCAGATGGCGCCCGCGAGCGCCACGGTCCTGGTGGAGGGGGAATCGGGCACCGGCAAGGAGCTGGTGGCGCGCGCGATCCACGACCTGTCGCTGCGCCGCTCCAAACCGTTCATCGCGGTGAACTGCGCCGCGATCCCCGAGACGCTGCTCGAGAGCGAGCTGTTCGGTCACGAGAAAGGAGCGTTCACCGGAGCCGCGGAGCGGCGCCTGGGTCGCTTCGAGCTGGCCGACGGTGGGACGATCTTCCTCGACGAGGTGGGGGAGATGGCGCCCGCCACCCAGGTCAAGCTGCTGCGCGTGCTCGAGGACAAGAGCTTTTTCCGGGTCGGCGGCACGCAGCCCATCAAGGTGGACGTCCGGGTGGTCGCCGCGACCAACAAGGCGCTCAAGGAAGAGGTCGCGCTGGGTCGGTTCCGCGACGACCTGTTCTACCGCCTCAACGTGCTCTACATCTATCTGCCGCCGCTGCGCGAGCGCAAGGCGGACATCCCGCTGCTGGTGCGCCGCTTCACGCCCGAGTTCGCCAAGGAGCACGATCGCAATTTCCGGGGCATCACCCCGGAGGCCCTCCAGATCCTGGTGGACGCCGACTGGCCCGGCAACATCCGCCAGCTGCGCAATCTCATCGAGTCGATGGTGGTACTCGCCCCCGAAGGGGAGATCCGCGCCGACGACATCCCACGCGACATTCGCGAGCGCGGACGGGGGCTGCCGATGCGCCTGGTGGGCGCGACGCGCGACGTGGCGGGCCAGGAGCTGGAGTTCATCTTCCGCAGTCTTGTGGAGCTCAAGTTACAGGTCGAGGAGCTACGGCGACGCCTGGAGGATCGGCCCCAGCGGGTCGAGGTCATCGAGGTCGGCCCCGGGTCTGCACTTAGCCCGAGTGCGCCGGTCGACGCCGAGCCCGCGTCGGAGGCCGAGGTGTTGTATCGGCCCGGCATGACAATGGCGGAGGTAGAGCGGGCGGCCATCGAGGCGGCGCTGCGCGAAACCAAGGGCAATCGGCGCCGGGCGGCCGAGGTCTTGGGGATTGGCGAGCGTACGCTGTATCGCAAGCTCAAGGAATACGCGCTGGCGTAGTGGTAACTGACAATCCGACAAGGCGTTACGCTCGTGTACCCATTGACAGGGTGTGACGGCGGTCACATGTTACGGCGCCCTTATACACACTCTTTAACTGCGCCGCCGCGCCCCGGGCGGATGAGACGTGGACTTTAGGATCGATCCGGGACTCTGCGTGGCCTGCATGGCGTGCGTGCGAGTGTGCCCTGCCGACGCCGTCGCCGTAGAAGGCACCCAGGTCCGAATCGTCGACGAGACGTGCACGCGCTGCGGGCTGTGCCTGTCGGCCTGCCCACACGACGCGATCAAGGCCTCGGGCGACGTGGCCCGCGCGATCGAGCTGGCGCTATCAGGCCGCGCCGCGCTCATCCTGTCGGTCGAGTGCGCGGTGTTCTTCTATCCGGCGGCGCCGGAGCAGGTGGTGAACGCCTGCTACGCCGCGGGATTCCGCACCGTGCATCGCGGCATACTGGGCGACGAGCTGGTGGCCAAGGAGTACCTGACGCTGTGGGCGGACGAAGGCTGGGGGAGCATGATCCGTTCGACGTGCCCGGTGATCGTGGAGACGGTCCGGACACAATACCCGGAGCTGATCCCGTACCTGGCGCCGATCGCGACGCCGATCGCGGCCGAGGCCCGCTATCTGAAGGGGCTGCATGGTCCGGGCACGCCGATCGTATACGCGGGCGTGTGTCTCACCGAGGGCGGCCGGGACGTGGACGCCGCCGTCACGTTCGAGGAGTTGGCGGACCTGTTTCGGCGCCGCGGCGTGAAGGTCGAGGACCAGGCGCCCTATTTCACCCGCGTGCCCGAGGAGCGGCGGCGCCACCTGAGCACGGCGGGGGGACTGCCGCTCGAGCTGCTCCTGGAGGAAACGCAGGCCAGCCGGCGGTTCCGCAAGGTGCGCGGGCTGGGCGGTCTGGAAGCGATCGCCCAGGCGGTGGCGGTGGACCGCATCGACGTGGGGTTCGTGGACATCCTGCCGTGCGAGGGCTGTCTCGACCACCCGCTGCTGGGTCCGCGCAACGAGCTGTTCCGGCGCCGCGAGATCGTGGGGGCCACGGAGCCGGCGCGGGCGCGGGGGCCGGTGGTGGAGGAGACCGTAGCGCGCGGGGTGCGAGTGGGCGAGGCGTTTCCGATCCTGCGCAACGGCCACGGGCCGCCGGCCGAAGCGGTCGAAGGCGTGCTGGCGGAGATCGGGCTCGCGCCCAACGGCCGACCCTGGGATTGCGGCGCGTGCGGCTACGCCACCTGCCGTGCGTTCGCCGAAGCGGCGGCCGCGGGCCGGACCACGCTCAAGTCGTGCCCGCCATATCTCGACAAGGTGGGGCGGCAGGCACAGCTTCAGGCGGCCGTGGACGGGCTTACCGGGCTCGCCACATATCGGGTGTTGCGCGACCGCCTCGCGAGCGAGGTGGCGCGCAGCGACCGCACGCAGGATTCGTTCGCGGTGCTGTTCGTGGACCTGGACAACTTCAAGCAGGTGAACGACCGGTTCGGCCACGAGGCGGGGAACGACGTGCTGCGGAGCACGGCGCGGGAATGCTCGGCGCACATCCGCACCACCGACCTCGCGGCGCGCTACGGCGGCGATGAGTTCGTGATGGTGCTGGTTCACACCGGGGTGGAGGGGGCGCGCGTGGTCGCCGACAAGGTGCGCACCGGCGTGGAGGTGATGGGGCGGGATCTGGGCTATCCCGCGGGCCTCGTGACGGTGAGCATTGGCGTGGCCGAGCTGGCGCCCCAGCGGGGGCCCGAGCGGGACGACGTGCTGGTGGCGGCCGATCGCGCGCTGTACCGCGCCAAGGCCATGGGACGCAACCAGGTTGCCACGGGGGCAGCGTGACGTGACGCCATCCAATCCGGCGGAGACTCAAGGGGGGGGCGGCGCGGAAGACCGCGACGCACTTCCGCTCACGCCGGCAGGCCAGGGTCCCGACCCGTGGGGGGTGAAGCGCGCCGAGAACCTGATCGCGGGGCTTACCGGCGTGTTGTCGGCCCGCGTGGTGGTGACGCCGCTGGGCGAGGTGAGCGAGATCCACGTGCTCACCAGCAGCGACATACTGCCGAAGCAGGTGGTGCGGAACATCGAGTCGGCCCTGATGGCGCAGCTGGGAGTGAAGATCGATCACCGCAAGATCAGCGTGGCCCAGACCGCCGACGTACGGCCCATCGAACAGATGCAGGAAGAGGCGGTCCGCACGCGCGCCAAGAAGCGCGTCGTCATCTTCCAGGGGCTCGAGGTGCGGCCCTCGGAGCGGCCCCAGCGCGTGCTGATCCGGGTGCGGCTGTCGTTCGAGGGCAAGGAAGCGGAGGCGGAGGAGCAGGGGACCGACACGGCGCGCAACCGTGTGGAGGCGGCGGCGCGGGCGGCGTCGCTCTGTCTCGACGAGCTGTTGCCTGACAACTCGGTGGCGCTCGAGGGGGCGCAGATCATCGAAGCGTTCGATCGCACGTTCGTGCTGGTGGCGGTGCACGGGTTGGGCGGGCGGGAGGCGCAGCTGCTCACGGGGACGTGCGAGATTCGCGAGAGCCCCGAACGGAGCTCGGTGCTGGCGGTGTTGGATGCAACCAACAGGTGGGCAGACGCGCGGCGCTGAATCGCGGTTGCGGAGGTGCGATGATTCCATGTAAGTAATTGTAATTCTTCGATTTACCTGCAGATCCCACAACTGTTGCACAGACTCAACAACCCCCCTTGCGCAGTTCCCGTTTTGATGGTATTTCGTGTTCTGTGAGTTTGC
>QHTP01000226.1 GCA_003220855.1 Gemmatimonadota bacterium | reverse complement strand
GGCTGGGCGCGCCGGAGCGGTTGCGCGCCTGGACCTGCGTCCAGCTGCACCCGCTCACCTACGAGCGCCTCGAGCTGGTGGACGACGGAGCGGCCGCGTCGGAGCGCGGGGCGCGGGCCGCGCAGCTGTGGGTAGGCCTGGCCCGCGCGGCCCTCACGGCGCAAGCGGGGGACGACCGCCCGACCCCGACCGAGCCGGCGGTCATCGCCCGCGCCATCGACGACCACCCGCGGACCGACGCCGCGGCGTACGACCAGGTGATCGTCGGCTACCTGCTGCAGATCGCGGACGAGCTGAAGACGGCGGGCAGCGCGGACGCGGTCGCCCTGCGGCGTCGCACGTCCCGGCTGATAGGCGCCCTCAAGCCGGAAACGCTGCAGCGCCTGGTCGAAATGGGCGGCGATTTCGTGCAGCGGCGCCAGTTCGTGTACGACGCGACCGACGGGATGGCCGTCGACGCCGTGCTCGACATCGTGCAGGCCGCCGCGGACTCGTCGCACCAGACGATCTCGCACTCGCTGGTCCGGATGCTGTCCAAGCTAGCCGCGCACGCCGAGGCGGGCGCCGCTGAAGTGCGGCCCCAGGCGGACGCCGCGCTGCGCGACCAGGTGCGCCGGCTGCTCGAGGGCTGGACGCTGGCGGATCCGAACCCGGGGGCGTACGGAGCGGCGCTGCAGCGCATGGCGCGCGCGGCGCCCGAGGGCGGGGCGCCGGCCGACGGCGCCCACTCGACCGAGCCGGATCGCATCGTCGCGATGGCGCTCGAGGTCGACGCCGTCAACGCGCACGTGCTCGCTGCCGCGGATCGCGTGGTGCGGGAGGGGCGGCTGGGCCACCTGCTCGACGCGCTCGCCGACGTCCCCGAGGCGCAGGGCGCCGCGCCCGAGGTGTGGGCACGGCTCGCGACGGCCGACGTCGTGCGCCAGCTCGCCATGCAAGAGCCGGTGGATTTCAAGACCCTCGAGCGGCTGGTGCCCCGGGTCGGTCTCCCGGCGGCGCCTCCCCTCCTGGACGCGCTCGCCGCTGCCGAGGCGCGCGGGGTCCGGCGCGGCTTGCTCGCCCAGCTCGTCAAGATGGGAGCGGAGATCGCTCCGGTCGTGATCGCGCGGCTCGAAGACCCGCGCTGGTACGTGACCCGGAACATGCTCGCGCTGCTCGAGGACCTGTCGCCGCTCCCGCCGGGGTTCTCGGCGGCGGCCTACCTGCGCCACCAGGATGCGCGCGTCCGCTGGCAAGCCGTGAAGGTCCAGGTCAAGCTTCCCGCCGGACGCGACGACGCGCTCGCGCTGGGCCTCCAAGATTCGGATCCGCGTACGCTGCGGCTGGCGCTGGGGCTGGCGGTGGCGCTCCAGAGCTGCCCCGAGGGGGCGGTCCCGGCGCTGGCGGGACGCGCCATCGACCGCGCACTACCGCCCGACGTCCGGACCCTTGCCGTCCGCGCCCTCGGCTATGCCCGGGCGCCGGCGGCGCTCGCCGTCTTGCTGCGGCTGACCTCGGCGGGTCGAACCCTGTTCGGACGGGAGAAGCTGCCCCCCAAGTCCGCGGAGCTGCTCGCCGCGCTGGCGGGGCTCGCGAGCGGGTGGCAACGGGATCCACGGGCGCTGGCGGTGCTCCGCCGGGCCGCGGTGTCGCGCGACCCGGACATCCGGGCCGCGGCCGACGCGGGCGGCGGGGGGAGCGGGCCGTGAGCGGTCCCGCCGGCTTCCTGTCGGCGTTCGCACACGCGCTCGCGGCGATGACGCTCTACGCCGCGGGGCATCCCGCGCGCGAGCGGGCGATCGACGACGCGTTCCAAGAGCTGCACGACCTGCAGGCCGCGGCGCCGAACGCCCTGTTCACCTTTCTGGGCGACGAGATCGTGTTCGGGAACCTACCCGTCCGTGAGCTGAAGGCATGGGACTGGTCGCGGCGCCTCGCCCAGGCGGGCATCCAGCGGCTCGAGTTCGCGGACCGCGTGAGCCGCGAGGAATTCGAGGGCTTCCTGGACGAGGTGCTGGCCCGGTTGACACTCTCGGCGATCGACACGACAGAGGCGCATCAGCTGCGGAGTTCCAGCATTCGCTTCGGCTCGGTCGGCGTGAAGGGCGACGCGGGGCAGGCCGAGGCGCCCGTGGCGACGGCCACGATGGGCTACTCGTTGGGCGAAGAGGCGGAGACGGTCCGATGGTTTCAGGACGCCGTCCGGTCCCAGGGCGTCGTCCCGCTCACCGAAGCGGAGGCGGTGGTCCGGTCGCTGTCGATCGCGATGCACAGCGATCGCCAGCTCATGATCCCGCTGCTGCAGCTCAAGGAGTTCGACCAATACACGACCACGCACTCCATGAACGTGGCGGTGCTGGCCATGGCGCTCGCCGAGCACCTCGGTCTGGGCGCGCGGGACGTGCGGAACTTCGGCATCGCCGGCCTGCTGCACGACATCGGCAAGGTCACGATCCCACTGGACGTGCTCACCAAGCCGGGCCGCTTCACCGACGAAGAGCGCGCGCTCATGAACCAGCATCCCGTCGAAGGCGCGCGCATCATCCTCAAGTCGGAGGAGCAGCTCGAGCTGCCCGCCGTGGTGGCGTACGAGCATCACATCATGCTGAACGGCGGGGGCTACCCAACCCTGCGCTTCCGGCGCGACTGCCACCGCGCCAGCAAACTCGTCCACGTCTGCGATGTGTACGACGCGCTCCGCACCAACCGACCATATCGGGAGGCGTGGCCGCAGGAGAGAACGCTGGCCTACCTGCGCGATCGGGCGGGGGTCGAGTTCGACCCCGAGCTGGCGGGTGCCTTCGTGCGCATGATGCAGCAGTGGGAGCCACAGGTGACGGTGTTGAGCGACGAGCGCGCGCCGCTCGGCACCGCGGGGACCTGAGTCCCCCTTCCGGGGGACGTATCTTTCACCGGTGATGCCGCGCTGCGCCGCTGCCCTCGTCCTGCTCGTCGGGCTCGGCTCTGGGCTCGCCGCCCAGACCGCGCCTCCCCTCCACCGCTCTCACCTCGAGGGCAAGTGGCAGGCCAAGACCGAAGACGAGATCCGTAACATCATGGTCCGGGGCGACAGCTCCGCCCAGTTCGGCGAGCAGGTGGCCCGGTGGCGCATCGTCCGGGACAGTCTCTGGCTCGCGCTCGGCGACGGCGTGTGGCAGGTCTACGGCATGAAGCTCGAAGGGGATAAGCTCACGCTGTCGGGCGGGGACCTGGAGAAGCCGGCGACGCTGCACCGCGTGGGTCCCGCCACGGCGCGGGCCGACACCGTGGCGATCCCGGCACCGCCGCAGCCCACCGAGCGCGCCTGGGACTGACGCGGCCGGGGGGGATGCTCAGTGTGCGTCGCGGATGTTCGCGATGCGCCAGCCGTCCGGCGTCTTGAGGAAGCGGATCGCCTGGCGCAGGCGGGTTTCGCGCTGCGCCCCGCCCCCCGCCGGCACGAACGTGTACGACGTCCGCACGAGGGCATTCGCCGTGTCGCCGCGCGCGCTCAGACGCTCGACGGCATAGCGGGCCGTGAGCCGGGTGTAGCGCTGGAAGAACGTCTCCCATCCCGTGACGTCTTTCGCCGCCATGCCGGGCATCAGGACCTGGAGGTTGCCCACCCGCTCGCTCGCCATGGCGCGCTCCAGATCCTGCAGCAGCAGGCCGACCGCCGCGCGGGTCTCGGTGGGCTGTGGGGACGGCGGGGCGAGCGACTGCTGAGCGTCGCGCCGCAGGCCTTCGGCTTCCTGTTGCGCCTTCCGGTACTGCGGGATCGCGCTCACGTATCCGCTGGCCGCGCGTGCCAGATCGCCCGAGCGCAGGGCGCCCTCCGCGGTAAGCAGGACGGTCTCCGCTAGGATGAGCGAGGGGACGTTGTTCTTCATGGCGCCGGCGTGGCGGGCGCGCTCCCGGGCGGCGAGGGTCGAGTCCCGCTGCGCCACGAGCGCGGCGTTGAGGGTCGCCGGCAACGCGTAGCCGAGGACCTGATCGAGGCTCGCCCCGGCGAATTGCGCGTCGCCGAGCGGGGCGGCCACGGGTGAGGGCGAGCGCGACACGTACAACAGCACCAGCGCCGTGACCATCAACGTGGTCAGTACCGCCGCCCGCCACTTGACGGGGGCGTGGGTCACCAGGCGGAGCACGGCGGACGGGATGGGCGTCCACCGGAGGCTCAGCCGCTCCGTCGTATCGGACGCACCCGAGAGGGCGGCGCGGATGGCGAACAGGGCCGACTGCATCTGGCGCGCCGTCTCGTAGCGCTCCTCCGGCACCTTGATCAGCGCCTTCGACACCACGCGCTCCAGCACCGCGGGGATGGATGGCACGGTGGTGCGGAGCGGCTTGGGGTCGGTCGTGAGCACCTGGTACAGCACCCCGTGCACGGTTTCTCCCTCGAACGGCTTGCGATAGGTGAGGAACTCGTACAGGAGGCAGCCGACCGCGAACACGTCGGTGGCGGGCGTAATGGCGCCGTTGGTGATCTGTTCGGGGGCCATGTAGGTCGGCGTCCCGACGATCGCGCCGGAGCCGGTGACGTCGGCCGACTGCAGACGTGCGATCCCGAAGTCCATGATCTTGACGGAGCCGTCGGAGGCGATCCGCACGTTGGACGGCTTGATGTCGCGGTGAATGACACCGCGCTCGTGCGCGTACGAGAGTCCCTGCAGCACTTCGATCACGAGGTCCAGCTTGCGCTCGAGCGGGAGCGGCTCGCTCAGCGCGATCAACGTGCTCAGGTCACGTCCGTCGACCAGCTCCATGGCGATGAACAGTTGCCCATCCGCTTCGCCCAGGTCGTAGATGGTGACGATGTTGGGATGCTGCAGGGCGCCGGCGGCGCGGGCCTCGCGCAGCAGCCGCTCGCGCGCGTCCGCCGACCGGCCCGCCCGCGAGAGCAGCTTGAGCGCGACGTAGCGGCGGATGACGGAGTCGTACGCCCGCCAGACCTCGCCCATCGCCCCTTCGCCGATGAGCTCGTGCAGCTCGAACTTGCCGACCCGCCGGTATTGCTCGGTCTGCGCCATGCCGCTCGTGTGAGTGGAGTCGTGCAATTTGTGCAGCGGAGGTGCCGACCGCAACGCGCGGCCGTCACCCCGTGCCCCAATCGTATATCCGCCCCAGCATGCCGCGCAGCGCGGCGTCCACCGCGACGTCGCGCCGTGGCAAGACGCGCTCGGCGACGCTGAGAAAGCCGTCGCGGCTCATCCGTGGCCCGCCCGACGCCCCCCACGCGAACGGCGCGACGTACTTGGGCGGTCGCACCGCGTCGAACACGCTGGCCCCCGTGCCGATGACCGTGCCCGTCGCGAGCAGAGTCCCGATCGCGGTCTTGGCGTGGTCGCCGATGAGACTGCCCAGGAACTGGAGACCCGTCTCGATCGGCGTGCCCGCGACATCGAGCCGCACGCGGCCGTACGTGTTCTTCAGGTTCGACGTGATCGTGCCGGCGCCGATGTTCGCCCAGCGGCCGATCACTGAGTGGCCCACGAAGCCGTCGTGGGCCTTGTTGGCATACCCCAGAAAGACGCAGTTCGACAATTCGCCCCGGACATTGCAGCGCGGGCCGATCGCCGTCACGCGCACGGACCCGCCCAGCACGTGCGTGTTGGCGCCCACCCACAGCGGGCCTTCGAGTCGCGTACCCGAGCGGACCTCGGCCCCGCTCTCGAGGACCACGGGACCGCCGCGCACGTCGAACACCACACCCGGCTCGACCACCGCGTCGTGCAGCGCGATGGCCGCGGGGTCGCCCAGCACGATGCTCCCCGCGGGGATCGGGTCGGCGTCGCTGAGCAGGGCGTGCACGTCGGCGTGGAGCAGCCGCTCGAGCGTGGCGACCAGGTCGTACACGCCGTGCAGCACGGCGCCCCCCACCTCGATCGTCCGCGCGTGCGGCTGGGGCCGGTCCCACGTCGCTCCCGGCCCCACGCCCCAGCCCACCGTGATGCCGCCGCAGGTGAGCCGGAACGCGCCGTCGGGGAGCGCGGGTGCGAGGCCGCGGGGGGCGAAGGTCGAGGAGCCGATGACCGCAGGCCCCGTCACCGGGCGCCGGGGCGTGACGGCCGGGACGCCCGGTTCGGCGAAGCCCGCGAGGTGGGGCAGCGCGTGGGTCACAGGTGCTGCACGAGCTGCTTGAGCCGCTCGGCTCGCCCCGTCGGCATGACGAGGGTGTGGCCGTTGGCCCGCACCACCACCATGTCCTCCAGGCCGATCACGGCGAGATGCTCGCTGTCGGACCAGACGACCGAGCGGCGGACGTCGTCGGCCAGGGTGACGTTCCCGACCACCACGTTGCCCCGCGCGTCGGGCTTGCGGATGCGCAGCAGGGCGTCCCACGAGCCGATGTCGTCCCAGCGAAACGTGCCCGCGACCACGGCGAGACGCTTGGTCCGCTCCAACACGGCGACGTCCACGGCCACCGGGCGCACCGCGCCGAAGAAGCCCGCGACGTCGCCCGCCGCCAGCGCCGGCCACCCCGGCTTGAGCTCGCGCGCGTAGGCGCCGGCCTCGCCGAGAAAGCGCGCCACGCCCCAGCCCACCGTGATGCCCCCGCACGTGAGTCGGAATGCGCCGTCGGGGAGCGCGGGCGCGAGGCCGCGGGGAGCGAAGGTCGAGGACCCGATCACGGCAGGTCCCGTCACGGGACGCCGCGGCGTCACGGCCGGCACGCCCGGCTCGGTGAAGCCCACGAGGTGGGGGAGCGCAAAGATTCCCGCGGCCTCCGCGCCCACAAACGCCTCCCACCGCTCGCGGATGAGGTGAGCGCCGGCGCGCAGCTCACACAGCGGACGCGCGCCCAGGAACGGCGCCCACGCCGCACCGGCCTCGGGATCGAGCAGATAGAGCGCGTGGGTCACAGGTGCTGCACGAGCTGCTTGAGCCGCTCGGCTCGCCCCGTCGGCATGACGAGGGTGTGGCCGTTGGCCCGCACCACCACCATGTCCTCCAGGCCGATCACGGCGAGATGCTCGCTGTCGGACCAGACGACCGAGCGGCGG
>QHTP01000225.1 GCA_003220855.1 Gemmatimonadota bacterium | reverse complement strand
CCGGCGCCTTCGCCAGCGCCTTGCTCACGGCGCGATCCAGCTCCGCAGGCAGCTCGGGGCGGATCGTGCGCAGCGGCGGCACCGGATCGAGCGTGTGCCGGGCCAGGATTTCCTGCGCCGTGGTCCCCAGAAACGGCGGATGCCCCGCCAACATCTCGTACAGCACACAGCCCAACGCGTAGGTGTCGGCCCGGCCGTCGATGCGCGGTTCAGCCATCGCCTGCTCCGGGCTCATATACCCGGGCGTGCCCACCGCGAGGCCCGTGTCCGTCAGCTTGTCCGCGCCCGCCGCCACGAGCGCGCGCGCGATCCCGAAATCCGCGACCACCGCCTCCCCTCCGGATAGCAAGATGTTCTCGGGCTTGATGTCCCGGTGCACCACATCGTGGCTGTGGGCGTAGCTCAAGGCGCTCGCCACCTCGCGGGCAATCCGCACCGCTTCCTCGACGGGCAACTGCGCTTCGCGGTTCAGCCGGTCCCGCAGCGATTCCCCCTCGAGGTAGGGCATCACATAGTAGAGGAACCCGTTGGCCTCGCCGGAGTCGTGCAAGGAGAGGATATGGGGATGGGTAAGGCGGGCGGCGATCTCGATCTCGCGGAGAAACCGCTCGGCCCCGAGGGCGGCGGCCAGCTCGGGACGGAGCACCTTCACCGCGACGGCGCGGCCGTGTTTCAGGTCCTGGGCCAGATAGACTGTCGCCGTGCCCCCGCGGCCGAGCTCCCGGTCGATCGCGTAGCGATCGGCCAGAGCGCCCCGCAGGCGCGGGAGCAGCTCAGCCAGGAGAGGCGCTCGGGCGTGGCACGGCTACATCATACTGCCGCCTGGGGGAAACTCAATGTCGAGCACCTTACGCTAAACCCTCGCCACTCGTCGGGCATCACACCGGGCAAAGGAGGATGCCATGCGCACAGTCGTGCTGTGCTCGATGCTCGCGGGCGTCGCGTGGCCCCCGTCGCCCCGGCCCCGGCTGTCGATCGAGTACTCGCTGCGAATCGACCCGAGTCACCTCGACGCCGTCGATGTCGCGATTCATATCGACGGCGCCCCCGACACGCTGCGCCTTGCGATGAAGGTTCACCCCGAGTACGACGCGAAGTATTGGCGCTACCTCGACTCGATACGGGTCGATGGCGCTGCGAGCAATCGCGGCACAGGCGTGACCCGGGACGACAGCACGCTGTGGCGCATCACCCTGCCCCATGGGAGCGGCACTGTCCGCTACCGTGTCCACGTCCAACCGGCCAACGGGATGGTACGCGCGTGGCGGCCGCTGGTACGAGCTACCGGCGCCATGATCAACAGCCCGGATTTCCTTCTCTACTTGCCGGATTTCGCGAGCGCGCCGGTCGTGCTCAACCTCGATGTCCCGAGAGGGTGGCGTATTGCGACATCGCTGGAGCCGCACGGCGCGCCGACGCGATTCGCGGCGCCGAGCGCCGCCGTCCTGCTCGACGCGCCGATCATGCTCGGAGACTTGCACGAGTGGTCGTTCGAGCAGCGCCACACGCGGTTCCATATCGCCTACTGGCCACTGCCGGACGCGGCCCCATTCGACACCGCGTCCTTCGTCGATGAGCTGCGGAGACTGACCCAAGCGACCATGGACATCTTCGGCCGCGCGCTCTCAAAGGACTATTGGTTTCTTATCGAGGACGGGGCCGGCGATGCGTTAGAGCACCAGGCATCGCTGACCATCGGACTGCGGAGTGCCGACCTTCAGCAGAATCCACGGGCGTCGCTTACGGAGCTGGCGCACGAGTTCTTTCATACGTGGAACCTCGTGGCGATTCATCCCGATGGCTACGGCGAGCTCAGTCACGAGCGACCACAGCGCACGACGGGGCTGTGGTGGGGCGAGGGCGTCACCCTGTATTACGCCGACGTCCTGGCACGCCGGGCCGGCCTCGCCGACTCGAATCGATCGCGACTCGACCATCTGACCGACATTCTGAGGAGCTACTACGCGGCGACCTGGAGCACCCGTGTCTCGCCCGAACGCGCCAGCCTGGCCTTCGGGGATTCACCGGTCGCGAATCCGGACGCCACCGGCAGCTACTACCTGCAGGGCGAGCTGCTTGGGGACGAGATCGATGCGCTCGTGCGTGATGCGACGCACGATCGGCGTGGGATCGATGACATCATGCGCGCGCTGTTCCGGCACAGCGCCGGCGGCCGCGGGTTCACCTCGGCATCGCTCGAAGCGCTGACGGACTCGGTGTGTGGATGCCGCTTGGATCGACTGTTCGCGACACAGGTGCGCGGCAGCGCATTGATCGATGCGGACCCCGTCTTCGCACGCCTGGGCTTGCGTGAGAGCGTGGACACGCTCCCGGCCGTCGACAGTGCGGGCGCTCCGCTGCCGGATCTGAGACTGGGCGTGGATTTCACACGGCCCAACAGCCCATTGCAGCTCGTAGTGAACAATCCGCTCAGTGCCTGGAGCATGGCGGGGTTGCGCACGGGCGACGGGCTGGTTGCGTTGGGCGGTCGCTCGATCGCGAGCTTCAGCGAGCTGCAGCGTGTGCTGCACGAATTGCGCGTTGGGGACTCGGTTGTCGTCGACATCGAGCGCGGGGCGGCGCCGCTGCAGGTTCGCGCTGCGGTGGTGGGCTACACGCGCCCCCGCGTTCGGTTCACGGATCTGCCCGACGTAACCGCTGAGCAGCGCGCGCGCCGGGCGAGGTGGCTTGTGGGTGGTGACGCGCGCAGAAGAGACCGGGCGCGCTACTTGACGGCCCCTTGATGATAGCTGGAGACACTTCTATTTCGGGGGATCGACGCAGGCGGTGGCCCATCGAGGGGGTAGGAAATGACGCTGTTCAGGAAGTACACCAGCCGCGCGCGCGTCGTCGCTATTGTTGCGGGCGGCGCGTTCCTCGGCGCGTGCATGACGTGGAAGACTCAATCGCTCGAGCCCGAGCGATTCAGTACAGCCGATAGCACGCAGACCATGCGCGTGGTCCTCCACAGCGGCGAGACGCTCATCATCCGGGGTCCTGTGATCATGGGAGACAGTTTGACGGGACTGCGAACGAAGCCCGGGGCATCGGCGGATTCGCTTGAACGCGTGGGCGTGCCCTTAGCTGCGATCGACCATGCGGAGGCGCAGACCTACAACGTGGCAGGACCGGTAGTCCTGACGGCCCTGGGTCTCGCGGCGCTCGTGCTCATTACCAAAGAAGCCGTGCGCTGCGTCCCTTGGTGCTCAAACCAGTGATCATTGAGTGAATATCCGAACCAAGTCTCTCCGCGCTTACGGTCTCTTCCTCTCGCGCGCGCCGGGAGGGGCTACCACGAGTGTCCCGAACAGGCCGTGCTGCTCGCTGCCCGGGCCCGCGGTGAAGAAAAGGGTACTCGTCGGCCCGTTGTTGGCAGCGCCCTTGCCGAAGCTGAGCGCCCACAGGCCGGCGATGGCGATGGTCCCCCCCTCGGCGGAGTGCAGAGACCCACGGCGCTGGAACTGGCTGTTGCCTTCCAAGTGCCCGGGGTGGAAGGCGTGCACCCGCCCGTTACCGAAGTTGCCGACCAGGAGATCGTTGCTGAACGTCCCGAAGTCGGCGGGTGCCAGCGCCAGCCCCCACGGCGAGTTGAGCTCGCCCCGGGACGCGACGCGGCGAATAAGATTGCCGTCCGTGTCGAAGGCGTTCACGAAGCCGTGGCCCTCGCCCGGCACATCGTCATGCTTGTCCGCATCTTGCAGCGCGTAGGTCACGTAGATGGTCCCGCCGATGTTCTGGATCCCGAAGGGCGCGTAGCCGGCGGGGAGACGGGGGTCGGTGAACGCGCCGGTCACGTGGACCGGATGGAAGTGGCTGTCGAACACCTCGACGGTGCCGGCGTGGAAGTTGGTTGCGTAGAGGACGTCGCCGGTCGCCGTGCTAGCGATCGCGAGGCCCTTGTACACCGCCCCGCTCGCCGAGCTGTCGACGGCGATCACGACGGGAACCCCCCTGAATCCAGAGATCGTGCCGTCCTCGCTCGCGAAGATGAAACGCGCCGGGCTCGTGCCTGCACTGTTGGTCACGACAAAGCCGGTGCCGCCGTTGAACACGAGGCCGGTTGGCGCACTCTGCTCGCCCCCCGCGCCCGAAACCGTGACAATCAGCGGGATGGTGCCGCCACTGACATTGTAGAGCGTGGAGCGGCCCTTCCCGTTGTCGGAGATCCACCACGGCGTCGCCGGGCCAGAGACCAG
>QHTP01000224.1 GCA_003220855.1 Gemmatimonadota bacterium | reverse complement strand
GGGTTCTTGGCGCGCACCTGCTCGGGGTCGCTGTAGTAGATGGCGAGCTGCAACGTCGACAGGGCGGCCTTCACGCTCGCCACTCCGCGCACTTCGCGCACCCGTGGGTCCTTGCGGATCGAGTCGGTGAGGGCCTTGAGCCCGGGCAGGCGGCGCGCGGAGAGGGCGGACTCGCCTTCGGGGAGCTGCACCACGACGCGCACCGGCTGAATGACGCCGCTCGCGCCCATCTCACGCAGGGCCTCGAGCCCCCGGGCCGACTCCGATTCGGGGGGAAACCAGTTGGTGGCGGGGAGGCCGAGCCGGATTTGCGTGAGGGGAAAGGTGAGCAGCGCCATCACCGTGCCGCCCACGGCGACGGCGCGCCACGGCCGGTGGCCCAGCCAGCGGGCCCAGCGCTCCCACCCCGTGAGCGCATGAAAGCGCGCGAGCGGGCGCGCCAGCCACCGCGGGCGGTCGATTCCGCGTCCCAGCATCGCGAGCGCCGCCGGGAGAAACGTGGTGGCGAGCAGGACCGCCAGGGCGACGACCAGCAGGCCGCCGATGCCGACCGATCGCGTGTCGGAGAGCGGCGTGGCCACGAGCGCCGCGAACCCGACGACCACAGTGAGACCGGACGTCACCACCGCCGAGCCGGCGGTCTCGACCGTGCGGATCGCGGCGTCCACCGACGAGAGCCCACGATTCAGCTCCTCGCGAAACCGCGTGACGATGAGCAGCGAGTAATCGATCCCGACGCCGAGCCCCACCATGGTCGTGATGTTCAGCACGAATACCGACATCGCCGCATAGCGGGCCGCAATGGTGACGAGACCGAGCGCGATGGTGATGGCCAAGACGCCCACGATCACCGGCAGCGCGGCCGCGACGAGCGCCCCAAAGGCGACGATCAGCACCAGGAGCGTGAGCGGCAGCGCCCGCTGCTCGCCCCGCTCCGTGTCTTCGGCGCTGACCGTGCGCACGTCGTGATCCAGGGCGGGGAACCCCGTGACCATCACGTCGAAGTCCTCGGCACCCGGCACCCGCGCCAGGGCGTCGCTGATCGTGCCGCGCAGGTCGGGGACGTAGCTGCTGCTCAGGTCGCGGGTCGATTGCGGGCACCTGGCCCACGTAGCTGCGGCGCTCGACCGCGGCCGTGAGCGTATCGAGCACCGCCTCGAACCGCGGGTTGGTCCAGCGGACGGGACCGTGCACGACGATCCCTACATAGTCGGCGAACGGGGTTCGGAACGCCTGCTTGAGGAGCTCTGTCGCGCGGCTCGCCTCGGTCGCCTCGCTCGTGCCCCCGCGCAGGGCGAGGACCTGCTGGACACGACACGCCCGCGGCGCGAACAGCACGAACAGAGCCGCCCACGCCGCGAGCACCCACCCACGCCGGCGGATGATAGCGGCCGCGGGTAACGCGATCACTTACCGGCCAAGCATAAGCAGGCCACAATCATAGAGACGCCGCCGAGGCAAAGCTAGCGGCGCGACGCCGGCGACTCGCATATTGCGCGCATGGTCGTCGAGCGTCGCTTGTCCATCCTCGTCTCCGCAGCGGTGGCGTTCGTGTTGCTGATGGTCCTCTGGAATGCCTTCGCGCGGCCGGCGCATCGCGTGCGTGCCGGTCCCGCGTCCGACGCGCCCTTGGTTGTCGTTTCCGCGGAAAGCTCCGCCGCCGGGCGCGACGGCGCGGCCCGCGCGGCGTCGCCCGCCCCCGCCCCCGCCCCCGCCCCCGCTCCCGCCGCACCCACGCCCCTCCCGCCGGCCGCGCAGCCCCCGAGCGACCCCGGCGGCACGAGCTACATGGTGCTGCTCGCGCGCTCCGAGATCCGCCGCCGCATCCGGGCGAGCGCGGGGCTCACCTACTTGAACGACATCGTGGCCGCCAGCTCGGACTCGGCGTTGCATCGCTGGGACAACCGCACGGCGCCCCCGGTCCGCGTGTACCTGCCAGCGGCCACGGTCGCGAACTTCCAGCCCGCGTTCCTCGATGCCGTCCGCAGCGCGTTCCAGGCCTGGGAGCAGGCGGGGGTGCCGGTGCGCTTCGCGCTCGACGCCGATTCGGCGTCCGCCGAAGTGCGGTTCCAGTGGCGCATACAGTTCGAAGGTGAGCGGACCGGACAGACCGACCTCGAGTGGGATGACGATGGGCGGCTGAAGGGCGGGGTGGTGACCCTCGCGACGTTCGATCCCAAGGGACAGCCACTCACCCCGGACGACCTGCGCGTGATGGCGATGCACGAGATCGGGCATCTGCTTGGCCTCGATCATTCTCCCGATGCCGGCGACCTCATGTACGCCAGGCCGAAGGTGCGGGAGCTGTCGCCGCGGGACATCGCCACGGCCTTGCTCCTGTATCAGCTCGCGCCCGGTCTGCTGCGCGTGGGCGGCTGAGTCCGCGCTCGGGGGGCTATATTGATGGAAGGAAGGCAGGCAGCAGGTCCATGACGCACCGCAGCATCGTATCGTTGCTCAGGCACGCAGCGCCCGACGGAGGGGTCGCCACCCTCTCCCAGGCGCTCGACGCGAGGGTGCGCGAGGGAGAGCTCGTCGAGCGGCTGCCGGAGGGCGCGGTGCGCTGCTTCGCCTGCGGGCATCGCTGTCTCGTCAAACCGGGGCGGCGCGGCATATGCAAGGTGCGCTTCAACAAGGACGGAATCCTCTACGCGCCCGCAGGATACGTGGCCGCGTTGCAGTGCGATCCCACCGAGAAGAAGCCGTTCTTCCACGCCCTCCCCGGCTCGGACACGCTCACCTTCGGCATGCTGGGGTGCGACTTCCACTGCGGCTACTGCCAGAACTGGCTCACCAGCCAGGCGCTGCGCGACGCCGCCGCGGGCGTGCTCCCGACGGACGTGACCCCCGACGGCCTGGTGCGGTTGGCGCTGCGCCAGGGGGCCCGGCTCGTCGGCTCGTCGTACAACGAGCCGCTCATCACTGCCGAATGGGCCGTCGACGTATTCAAAGTGGCGAAAGCCAGTGGTCTGAAAACGGCGTTCATCTCGAACGGCAACGCCACGTCCGAGGTGCTCGACTACATCCGTCCCTGGACCGACTGTTACAAGATCGATTTCAAGGCGATGGACGACCGGCGCTACCGTGAGCTCGGCGGCGTGCTGCAGCACGTGCTGGACGCGATCCGCATGGTGTACGAGCGCGGCTTCTGGGTCGAGCTGGTGACGCTCGTCGTGCCCGGCTTCAACGATGACACCGCGCAGCTCACGCGCGCCGCCGACTACATCGCGTCGGTCAGCCCCGAGATCCCCTGGCACGTCACCGCATTCCACAAGGACTACCGCATGACCGACCCGGACGACACCACCCCGGAGATGCTCGTCCGGGCGTGCGAGATCGGGGCGGAGGCGGGCCTCAAGTTCGTGTACGCCGGGAACGCCCCGGGTCGGGTGGGCCGCTGGGAGAACACCTGGTGCCCCGATTGCGGCGACCTGCTCGTCGAGCGGACCGGGTACGTGATCACGCGGCAGCGGATCGGCGCGGACGGCCGCTGCCCCGCCTGCGGGCGGCGCATTCCGGGCGTGTGGTGCTAGGACTGATCCTCCTCCTACAAGCGGCGTCGGCAGCAACCACCCGCCCCTCCTTCGGTGCGGCGACGTTCGATCCGCTCGTGCTGGAGGGCATCCGGGAGGGGGCCTACGCCGGTGCCGCCCTGGTCGTGGGGCGGCGCGACTCGGTGCTCCTCGCCAAGGGCTACGGGCACCTCACCTGGTCGGCGACGAGTCGTGCTGTCGATCCCGAGAGCACGATGTACGACCTGGCGTCGCTCACCAAGGTGATCGCGACGACCCCCGCCCTGATGCTCCTCGTCGAGCGCGGGCGCGTCCGGCTCGATGCGCCGGTCGCGACCTATCTGCCGGAGCTCCAGGGGACACGGACGGCGGACGTCACCGTGCGCCAGCTCCTCGCCCACACGTCCGGTCTGCGGGCGGACATCCCGGACCCGGAGCTCAAGGCGCTCCCCGACAGCGCGGCCGTGATGCGACGGGTCCTGTCCGAGGCGCCTCGGGTCGCGCCCGGCACGCGCGTGATCTACAGTGATTTGAACGCGATCCTGCTGGGCGCCGTGGTGCAACGGGTCACCGGGGAGCCACTGGACGTCTTCGCCTCGCGTGAGGTCTTCGCGCCGCTGGGCCTCGGGGGCACGATGTTCCGCCCGCCCGTCCGCCTCCGGCCCCGGATCGCGCCGACCGGCGTGTGGCGCGGGCATCCGGTCGCGGGCGTCGTGAACGACGGCAGTGCGTTCAAGCTGCGAGGCGTGTCGGGCAATGCGGGCCTGTTCGCCACCGCGCTGGACGTGGCGCGGTTCGCCCAGTTCATGCTGCGCGAGGGCGCGCTGCCTGACGGGCGCCGGCTGCTCAAGCCGGAAACCGTGCGGCTGTTTACCACGAAAAGCACCGAGTTCGGGCACGGCAGTGAGGCGCGTGCCCTCGGCTGGCAGGCGCTGCCCACCGGGGAACGCGTCTCGAGCGCGGGAACGCTGTTCGGGCCGCGCAGCTACGGCCACACCGGCTGGACGGGCACGTCGTTGTGGATCGATCCGGACCGCGACCTATTCGTCGTCCTGCTCACCAACCGTGCCTACGCGCCGCGCGCCCGCCGTCCCTTTACGGTCCTCAAGGGCGTGCGTGGACGGGTGGCGGACGCTGCGGCTCGAGCCTCCGATGCGCCCTGACCACGCCACCCTGATTTACGACGGCGAGTGCGGCTTCTGCCGGCAGGCGGCGGACCTGGTGCGGCGCTGGGACCGGGAACAGCGGATCGCGTTGGTCCCGTTCCAGGATCAAGCCCGCGTCGTGGCGTTCGGCATTCCGCTCCCGGCCTTGGCGGCGGCGATGCACCTTGTGCTCGCTCCGCCGGACGGCCGTGTGTTCGCGGGGGCGGACGCGGCGCCGGAGATTCTCAAGCTGCTGGACCGGCGCTGGCTGGCGTGGCCGTTCCGCCTGCCGGGCGTGCTGCCGGTGGCGCGGCGGCTGTACGCCTGGATCGCGCGACGCCGCCGCTGCCTGGTGCGCGGCTACGCGGCCCGCTAGGTTGGGCAACAGGAGATGGAAGGAGTTGGTGGATGACGGTCCCGGCGGAGCTGACGGAAGCGGCGGTGCGCGAGGCGCTCCGCCAGGTGAAAGACCCCGAGCTCGATATGAACATCATCGACCTCGGCCTCGTGTACGACGTGGGGATCGCGGGGGACGAGGTGCGGGTGAACATGACCCTCACCTCGCCCGGCTGCCCCGCCGGTCCGATGATTACGAACGACGCCTACCGCGTGCTCCGCGCACTCGAGGGCGTGAAGGACGTGGACATCGAGATCGTGTGGGAGCCGTACTGGACGCCCGAGCGCATGGATCCCAAAGTGCGGGCGCTGATGGGTCTCTAGCCGAGCGCCGCCAACAGCGCGTCCCCCAGAGCCTCTATCTGCCAGCGCCGGAGCTCCCCGATTCGGGCGAGCCCGGCGCGGTCGTTTGGGAGGGGCACGGCGCGCGCGACGGCCTCGAGGGTCCCGCGGCCGCACAGCACGCCCGGCTCGAG
>QHTP01000007.1 GCA_003220855.1 Gemmatimonadota bacterium | reverse complement strand
ACATACTACTCCTTACAACGTCACGGAGAACCGTCACGGAAAGCCGTCACGGAACGACGTCCACGCCGTCCCGTGACGTCGTTTCGCGACGCCTCTCCGCGACGGTGTTGTGTTGTTTCGAACCTGGGGATTGAGCCTACAGATGTGAGGCCCGCTCCTGAGCGGGACCGTCCTTCGGAAGGATGCCAGCTCGCGGTTCTTTCTATCGACTTCGCACGGAAGCTAGTCGACCCACCCAGTTACGTCAATGGCGTCACGAAAAGACGTGGCGAGGCGTCACGGTGAAACGTACTTACGAGTCTCCTCGGCGATTTTCCGCGACGTCTCTCCGCGACGTCTGTTACTTGACGCTTTTCGGTTCAGTATCCCACCACCACATCTGCGGCAGGGGCTTGGTCCGCGGCCACACCTCGTTCAGCGTCTCGCCCTCGTACAGTCGCCCGTTCTTCATCACGTAGCGAATCTTCTCGGTGTTGTGAATGTCGTCGAGCGGGTTGGCGTCGAGCACGATCAGGTCGGCCAGCTTGCCCGGCTCGAGCGAGCCGAGATCTTTGTCCATCCCGATGCCATAGGCGCCGTCCATGGTGCCGACCCGCAACGCTTCGCGCGGCGTCATCCCGCCTCCGGCCATGGCCCAGAGCTCCCAGTGACACCCCATCCCGTCCAGCTGGCCGTGGCAGCCCATGCCGACGTTGCCGCCGGCGCGGAGCACGGCGGCCGCGGAGGCGGCGATGCGCGGAAACACGTATTGGTTCTCGCGGAACCAGGGGCGCCGCTCGGCGCGCTGGTCGATCTCCTCGTGGGGAATGAAACGACGGATTTTCTGATTGTCGTGGATGTCGTAGTGTTCGTAAAAATAGTTCTCGCTAAACGGCCCGCCGTACGACACCAGCAGCGTGGGCGTGTAGGTGATCCCCGACTGCGCCGCGAGCTGGACCGCATCGTGGTACAGCGGCATGATCGGGAATGCATGCTCGGAGCCGGGATAGCCGTCGAGCTGCACCGTCTGATTCATTTTGAAGTCGAGCCCGCCCTCGATCGTGGGCATGAGGCCGAGCTCCTTCGCGGCCATGATCACCCATTGGCGCTGTTTGCGGTTCCCCGCCATGTACTGCTTGATCGTATGCGTGTGGTAGAACTCGCTGTAGCGCTTCAGGGTGTTACGGACGTCGTCCAGGCTGGTCCAGTTCTCCTCGAGATACGCCCCGAACACGCCCGGTCCGGTGTGATAGATCCGGGGACCGAGCAGATCGCCCGTCTCCACCTGGTCGGCGTAGGTGAGCACGTCCGTGGTGGACGTCTGCGGATCGCGCGTGGTGGTCACGCCCCACGCGAGATTCGCGAGATACTTCCAGACCTCGGTCTCGTGGATGCCCCAGGTGGGCCAGGGATGGGCGTGGATGTCGATCAGCCCAGGGATGATCGTCTTCCCCGCCACGTCGATGACGCGCGCCCCGGCCGGCGCCGCGCACGTCGCGGCCACGCACCCGATGCGGTTGTCGGTCACGACCAGGTCGCCTTTCTCGATCAGCTCGTCGCCCTTCATCGAGACGATGCGCGCGCCGCGCAGCACCACCGACCCCCGGGGCACGTCGCGCGGCACCCGGATCGTGACGTCGACGCGCTCGCCCTCGTAGGCCGGCAGCTTGGCCAGCGAATCCACGCGCGCTCTCCCCACCGAATCGGGCTTCTCTTTGGTGGCCTGCTTGAGCGAGTCGGCGCGGATCGAGTCGGCGCGGGCCTTGGCCTTGGCGAGCGAATCACCCAGGGCGGGGTTGTAGCGGAAGAAGCTGCGCCCCACCGACCAGTAGACGGTCTTCCCATCGGGCGTCCAGCCGATGAAGTCGCCGCCGACTCGGGTGAGGCGGTGCACCGGGAACGATGCCGCGGCCGTGTCCGCCACATTGATCGCCGGCGGCGTGGCACCCACCAGCGGCAGCGTGACCAGGTACACGTAGTTGCTCGAGGTCGCGAGCACGCGGCCCGAATCCGGCGCGATCAGGACCTCGTCCGCGGGAAGCGGCTCGGGGTTGGGTGCGAAGTTGGGCGTGAAGCCGGTCACTTTGATATGCACGCGCCGGTCGGTGCCGTCGTAGCGCATCGAGACGAGACCTTCGTTGGCCTCGTACACGTAGATCCGGTTGGGGTCGCGGCTGAAGTGCGGGCGGCCGCCGCCCGAGATCGGCGTGATGCGCGTCGGCGCGCCGCCCGCGGCCGGCAGCCAGTCGAGCTCGTAGCCCGGCCCGAAGTGCTCCGCCACGCGGGGCCCGCGCGGCCCCTTGATCGCCACGATACGCTGCCCATCGGGCGACCACCCGGGGTGATCGTAGAAGGCGGGCTCGGGCGTGAGTCGCTGGGCTTTGGCACGGCCGTCCGCGCGGATCTTCTCGACATAGCCGCCTTGATCCGTCCACGTCACGTAGGCGATCCACTGCCCGTCGGGTGACCACGCCGGCACCTGCTCGTGCACGCTGTCGCTCGTCAGGCGGCGCGGCGTGCCCCCCGGCAGGTCCATCACGTACAGCTTGTCGAGGGCGCTGAACGCCAGGCGTCTGCCGTCGGGCGAGGGGCTCGCGTCGCGGATCTGCTTGACGAGGACCGCGCCCGTATCCACCCGGGTCTCGAACCGGACCAGGGGCCCCAGGTCCTGGTGTACCTTCGCCGTGAACGGGATGGGCGTCGCCTGACCCGATGGCACCTCGACGCGCCAGATCTTCCCGCCGTACGACACGACGAGGGCCTTCGAGTCGGGCGTGAAGGACGATCCCGGCATCAGGTCGCGGGTGAAGCGCGACTCCTGGTCGTCGCGTTGCCCCGGGTAGACCAGCCACCGCTCGTCGCCCGACGACAGGTTGCGCAGCCGCAGGCCCGTTTCCGCATCGTAGCGGGTCGCATAGACGAGCCACTTGCCGTCCGGTGACAGCACGGGACGCATCGCGCTGCCGTACAGATCGGTCTGGTTGAACACCTTCCCGGTCTGGCGGTCGTAGATGGCGAGCTCCCACTCCGGCAGATCCAGGTTGTACCCGAACCCGCCCCGGTGGCGGGCGTACCATAGGTAGCGCGCGTCGGGCCCGAACGCCGCGCCCAGCGCGTTGTTCTGCGTGCCCCGCCCCGGCGGCCCGGGCGCCGGCCCCTTGTCGTCCTTCGTCAGGCTCACCCCGCTCCCGCCGTCCTTGTGGTACAGCCAGATCTCGTACACGCTGCCGATCGGCATCGACGTCTTCGACGCGACGACGTACTGCCCGTCGGGCGTCCACTCGGGCGAGGCGTAGAGATTCTTGTCGCCCTTGGTGAGGGCGCGGGGGTTGGAGCCGTCGGCATCGCACAGCCACACATTCTCGGAGCCCGAGCGGTCGGACAGGAACACGATGGTCTTGCCGTCGGGGGAATAGCGTGGCTGGGAATCGAACGCCGGGCCCGCCGTGATGCGCTTCGCCTCGCCCCCCGTCACGGGTATGGTGTAGAGGTCCCCCAGCAGCTCAAACACGATCGTCCGTCCGTCGGGCGACACGTCGAGCGAGATCCAGGTCCCTTCCGACGTCGTGAAGTCGACGCTGCGGGTGGTCTTCAAGGGCAGGGAGTCCTGGCGCTGGGCGGCGAGGGACGGGGACGGGAGGACGGCGGCGACGAGCGGCGCGACGAGCCACCTGCGTATCACGGGGACTCCGGTGAGATAAAGAGGCGTAGAACCTGAGGACGTCACGCAAACCCGTCAAGCGAAGCCGTCCCGCGGGAAAGTGGGTGGTTGACAAACCCGGTACCCCCTGCGATCATTCGCGGCGAGCGATTACGAACCAGAGACTGTTCCGAGGACCTGGGCTCACGCCCCGGTCCTTCACTGTTTCTGGCGCTCTCAAAGGAGATCCGGATGGAAGTGACCGTAGGCGACGGCGACAGACTGGAATACGTCTTGAAGAAATTCCGCCGTCAGATCACCAAAGCCGGACTGTTTCAGGACATGAAACGGAAGCGCTTCTATGAGAGCCCGGGCGCTCTACGGCGACGGAAAGACAAGGCAGCGGCACGCCGCAAGGTGAAGTCCGCACGACGTCGCGAACACCATTAAGTCAGGAGTACCAGCAAGATGGCACGCATCACCGGTATCGTGAAGTGGTTCAACGACGCGAAGGGGTTCGGTTTCATCACGCCTGAGAACGGCGAGAAGGACTGCTTCGTGCACCACACCGCGATCCAAGCGCAGGGGTTCAAGTCGCTCGCCGAGGGCGAGCGAGTCGAGTTCGACGTCGTGCAGGGTCAGAAGGGTCCGGCGGCGCAGAACGTTGTGAAGCTCTAAGCCGGCCTCAGGTCGGAGCAACGCGAACGGCGCCGTCCCACAGGACGGCGCCGTTGTCGTACACCCGCGCGCGCTGCTACCGCAACACAATCTTCATCGCGTGCGTTTCGAGATCGATGTCCCACGTGTTGATCCGCGGCCGCAGGAACTCCTCGCAGTCGCGCGGCGTGAGCGACGCGGAATCGGCATCGAGGAACTCGAGCAGCCGCATCCGGGCCTGGAGGTAGGTGCACCCGTCGCGCGTCGCGGCCATCCGTAGCCCCACTTCATCCTCGAGCTTGCGGTTCACGAACCCTTGCGCCACCGACAGCAGCCGCCCCACGATGACCGTCTCGAGCGCGGCGCCATCGGGCCGCGCCAGCCGGCGCAGCACCACGCGCTGGCGCTCGGGCGCGCACAACTCCAGCAGCTGGCGGCTCACCCGGGGATCGGGCCGTCCCGCCGCCGCCGCCGACGCCCGTTCGGCGCGGGCGCAGGTGGGCAGGTCGTTGCGGTGGAGCCGCAGAAACTTGGTCATCGGCGTATACAGATCGCTCCGGCTCGGCGCCGGGGGACGGCGGCGACCAGCCACCAAGTCCGCCATATAGTCCTCGGAGACCTTCACCGCCTCCGCAAGCTCGCGCGGCGTGCGCTTGAGCTCTCGTAGACGGCGCCGGAGGAGCAAGCTGACCTTCACGGGATTCTTGAGGGGCGACGCTGCTGGCATCTCTTCGGGGCTCCTTTCGGGCGGCACAAGAAACGGCCCACGGAGTGCGATACGAGGCCAGCACACCGCGGGCCAATGTGCCTAAATATAGCTAGGACAGCGCGTTATTGGTACCCCTCGGGGGCGGCGCTCGCGTGGCGCGCTGGCGCATGAGCGTCAGGGAGCCCACCACGATGATCGCCGCAAAGCTGAACCACTGGACGACATAGGAAAGGTGGGGGCCGTCGCTGAGCTCGGGCGGGGGCCGGCGGCGGAGAGTGGGCGGGAGAGGGCGGGAGAGAGCGGGAGAGGGCGGCAACTGCTGAATCACGATGGGAAGGACCCTGTACGGGAGAGAATCCCGGAGCGCGGCCGGGTCGACGTCCCCCCGCCCTCGCGGAGCGGCCATGCCGAGCCCGACCACGTCCGCGCTGTCCCCCGCTCCCTCGCGGTAGACGCCCGCGTCCACGTGATAGCCATCCGGGGAGGGCGCCCAGCCGCGATCGACCAGCACGACCGTGCCGTCGGGGAGCCGCAACGGGGTGACGAAGTCCACGCCGGGTATTCCCTCGTAGCTCCGGCCGTGCCACAGGCGCTCGCGGGCGTAGTCGTACGCGCCGCGGACGTGGAGCCGGCGGTCGCGCAGGGAGTCTATCGGGAGATGGGGATCCTCCCGAATCTCCAGTTCGGGACGAGCACGGGCGGCGGCGACGACCGCGTTGTTCGCGCGCCGCTGGTGTAGTCGGTCGAGCTGCCAGATGCCGAGGCGCACGCACACGCCCGCGACGAGCAGCGCGCCGACCAGGGCTATCACGTCGCTCCGGTCGCCGATCATAGGCGTCAGCGCGCGCGCCGCACGAGCGCAAGCTTGGCGGCACGGGACAGACGGCGCAGGGCGGCCTCGCGCCGCAGGGCCGCCGGGCGATCCGCCTGGCTTTCACGGTAGACGAGCCGCACCGGCAGGCGGGCGCGGGTGTACGCGCTGGCGCGTCCCGCCCTATGTCGCAGCAGCCGTCGCGGAAGGTCGTTGGTAATGCCCGTGTACAGGGACCCGTCCCGACAGCGCAGCATGTACACCGTCCACACGCCTCTCTCGTCCCCCCGTCCGCCCTCTATTCCAACTTTGCGTCGAGGGTGATCTGCGGGATCCCCGCCAGCGCCTTCGAAACGGGGCACCCGCGCTTCGCCTCCTCCGCGGCTTTCTGAAAGCCCGCCTGGTCGAGGCCGGCTACCTTCCCACGCACCGTGAGTGCCATTTTCGTGATCTTCGGTCCGCCGTCGACCATGTCCATGGTGCATGCGGCCGTGGTCTCGACGCGCGTCACCGGCGTCCCGGCCTTTTCCAGTCCGGCCGAGAGGGCCATGCTCAGACAGGCCGCGTGTGCCGCGGCGATCAGCTCCTCGGGGTTCGTGCCCTTCGCTCCCTCGAAACGGGTGGCGAAGGTGTAGGGACCGCTGAACGCGCCGCTCGCGGCGCGGAACGTCCCCTTGCCGTCCTTGAGCTTGCCTTCCCAGACGGCGCTGGCCTGACTCGTGGGCATCGGCTCGACTCCTCGCTGATGGTGAGAGATCGAAATCTGGCGGAAGCGTCACGCGGACGCTACGCTTGTGCCGAGTGCGTCGCGCGGTGTTGTCCGGTGTACCCGGAGAAAGGAGCCGACCCATGGCTACGAAAAAGCGACCGCGGCGCCCGGCCAAGAAGCGGCCCGCGCCGAGTCGTCCCGAGCGCCAGCAGCCCGAGTCCCTGCGGCTCCGCTCCCTGGCGGTGTCGCTCACGGTGAACGACTTGGGCCGGAGCCTCGCCTGGTATCGCGACGTCCTCCGGTTCACGGTGGGCGAGCGTTGGCAGGACGGCGGTCAGCTGCGGGGCGTTCAGCTGAAGGCGGGGAGCTGTGATCTCATGCTCAACCAGGATGACTTCGCCAAGGGACGTGATCGCAAGAAGGGCGATGGCCTGCGCATCTGGCTCTCGACCGCGCAGGACATCGAAGACTTGGCCGCGGGAATCACCGCGCGCGGAGGCCATCTGGACCATGCGCCGCAGGACATGCCGTGGGGCGACCGCGCGTTCGCGATCACCGATCCGGACGGCTTCAAGATCACGGTGATTCAGGAGTGACCATGCGGAGTGCGGAATGCGGAATGCGGAATTGAAAGGCCCGACCGCAGCATGCTGATGCTCATGGCCGTTTTGGCGTGCCAATCGCAGGTTGCCGATAGCTCCCCGTTCCGCGCGCTCGCCGTTCCCCCGCCGAATCGAGTGCGCAGTGCATCCGGTGCGCCCGGCCCCGACTACTGGCAGCAGCGCGCCGATTACGTGATCCGGGCCACGCTCGACACCGCCGGCTCCGTGATTCGCGGCAGCGAGCGGATCCACTACGAGAACCACTCCCCCGACACGCTCGCGTTCGTGTGGGTGCAGATCGAGCAGAACATCTTCGCCAAGAACAGCGTGACCTACGCGCTGAACCAGCCGCCGCTGCACTTCGCGGGCGGCGCCGTGTTCGACTTCACGGGCAAGGGATTCATCGGCGGCATCACCATCGAGCGGTTTCGGGCGGCCGGAAGAGAGCTCGGGCGCTCGGAATATGGCACGATGATGCGCGTCGAGCTGCCTCGCACGCTCCCACCCCGCGGCACGATCGATTTCGACGTCGCCTGGGACTTCCCGGTGCCGCCCTACGGCGGCGGCCGCATGGGACGGATCGGCACCCGCCTGTACGAGATCGGCCAGTGGTATCCGCGCATGGTCGTGTACGACGACGTGCAGGGCTGGAATCCCCTGCCCTACATCGGCGCCGGCGAGTTCTACCTCGAGTACGGCGACTTCGACGTGACCCTCACGCTGCCCGCAGGATTCGTGGTGGCGGCCACGGGGACCGTAGCGAACCCCCTCGCCGTCTGGAGTGCCGAGCAGCGCGCGCGGCTCGCACAGGCGAGGGCCTCCACCGAGGGAGTGCAGGTCATCACCAAGGCGGAGGCAACCGCACGCGGCGCCCAGCGTGCCCCGGGCACCAAGACCTGGCACTTCACGGCCCAGCGCGTGCGCGACTTCGCCTGGGCCGCCTCCCCCGATTTCCGCTGGGACGCATCGGCCTGGAAGGGCATCCTGATCCAGACCTTTTACCGGCCCGACGCCGTGCCGTGGGAAGAGGCCAACCGCATGGCGTGGTTCACGATCAAGCACTTCAGCGAAACCTGGGGGATGTATCCCTGGCCGCACGCGACCACGGTCGAAGGCCTGATCGAAGGAATGGAGTACCCGATGCTGACGTTCGTCCCGGCCATCGACCGACGGGAGGATCAGTACTGGGTGCTCACCCACGAATTCGGCCACGAGTGGTTCCCGATGATGGTGGGGTCGGACGAGCGCCGCTATCCCTGGATGGATGAAGGGTTCAACACGTTCATCGATTACGGCTCGGCGGAGGGCTACTTCAAGGGGACGGCGTACGGCGACACGGTGCGGCGCGAGCTGCTGACCGACTATCGCGTCTCGGCCGTCCCGGGGGCCGAGCAGCCGCTGATCACCAAACCGGTCGAGTCGCGCGACCTGGCGTGGACCGCGTACCAGAAGCCGGCGCTGATGCTCACGATCCTGCGTGACGCCGTGCTCGGCAACGACACGTTCGAGCGCGCGCTGCGCGAGTACGTTCGCCGCTGGTCGTTCCGCCACCCGCAGCCGGCGGACTTCTTCCGGACCATCGAGAACGTCTCGGGCAGGGACCTGGACTGGTTCTGGCGGGCCTGGGTGTACACCACGGCGCGGCTCGACCAATCGGTCGATTCCGTGACCGCCGCGGGCGACACAGCGCTCGTCTTCCTCTCGAACCGCGGTCAGATGGTGTTGCCGGTGACGCTCGAGCTGCGCTACGCCGACGGCTCGACCGAAACGCGCGACCTACCGGTCGAGATGTGGAACCTGGGAAGCCGATTCACCGCGCGCGTGGGCACCAACAAGGCCGTCACGCGGGTTGTGATCGATCCCCACGCGATCTATCCGGACGTCGATCGAGCCAACAATAGGTGGCCGCGCTAACCAGACGCCCGCGGCGGATCGCGCTTCTCACCTCCAGCCGGTTCTGGCGGGGCTCGAGCAGCGTGTTCGCGATGCTGGCGCGCGGCCTCGCCGACCGCGGACACACCACGACCGCACTCGCCGCGTACGAGGTGGTCGCCACCCAGTTCACGACGCAGGGCGTGAGCGTGCGGACGCTCCCCGTCGCTCATACCGGCCTCACGGCTGCGCGAGCGCTGCGCGGCACCCTGCGCGAGCTGTGCGCGGACATCATCCTGGTGGACATGGCGCGCGACATCCGGCACGCCGCCGCCGCGTCGCTCGGCCGATCGCTGGCCGTGGTCTACTGCATCAGCACCCCCGAAGCGCCCCGCGATCTCTTCACGCGGATCGCCTTCGGCCGCGTGCGGGTGACCGTCTTCCTCACCGAGGAGCACGCGCGCCACACGCTGGCGGCGGCGCCATTCCTGCGACGCGCCCAGCTGCGGGTGATCCACAACGGGGTCGACTGCGGCCTCTTTCACCCGGACGAGGCGGCGGGACGCGCCTTCCGCGAGCGGTACGATCTCCCCGGAGGGCCGCTCGTCGTCGGTGTTGGCGCGCTCGCGCCCGAGAAGCGCTGGGACCTCCTGTTGGAAGCGGTGGCGCTCGTGGCTCCGCCCGCCCCGCCCGTCGTCTTGTGCGGCTCGGGCGCGCTCGAGGCCGCCCTCCGCGCGCAGGCGCGGCAGCTCGGCGTGAACGCCACATTCCTCGGCCAGGTGGAGCCGCCGACGCTCGTCGGGGCGTACAATGCGGCCACGTGCGTGGTCCACACGCGCCCCGACGAGACGTTCGGACTCGCCTTGGCGGAGGCGATGGCGTGTGGGCGACCCGTGCTGGCGCCGGCGAGCGGAGGTCCGGTCGAGGTCGTCGGGGATGCGGGGGTGCTGGCGGCTTCGGAGGACCCGCGCGGTTTTGCAACCCAGTTGGAGCGCCTGCTCGCCGATCCCGGCCGCCGCGCGGCCCTCGGTGCGGCCGCGCGGCGGCGTGCGGTCGAGCGGTATTCGGTCGAACGCATGGTCCGGGACTACGCCGAGCTGCTGGAATCGCTCGGATGAAAAGCGAGCGGTCCTCGCCGCCCGCCGGACGGCCGTTGCGAATCGCACTCCTGACCTCCAACCGGTTCTGGCGGGGCGCGAGCAGCGTGTTCGCCGTGCTGGCGCGCGGCCTCGCCGAGCATGGCCACACCACCACGGCCGTGGTGGCGTACCAGCCCATCGCCGACGGGTTCCGGGAGCGGAACCTGGCCGTGCGCGTGCTGCCGGTGGGTCACACGACCCTGCACGGCGCGCGCGCCCTGCGGCGGGGCCTCCTGGATCTGGCGGCGGACATCGTGCTCGTGGATCGAGCGCGCGACATCCGACTGGCCGCGTTCGCGTCGCTCCGCACTCCGCTCGCCGTGGTGTATTGCATCAGCATGCCCCGCCCCCCGCGCGACCTGCTGACGCGGCTCGCGTTCCGACGTGTGGCATTGACCGTGTTCCTCACGCAGCAGCTCGCGCAGCGCGCGCTCGCCGAGGCGCCGTTCATGCGGCACGCGGGGCATCGGGTGATCCCCAACGGCGTGGACTGCGACCTGTTCCGCCCGGACGAGGCGGCAGCGCGGGCGTTCCGGCAGCGCCACGGCCTGGGCGACCGGCCGATCCTCGTCGCCGTGGGCGCGCTCGAGATCGAGAAGCGGTGGGACCTGCTGCTCGAGAGCGTGGCGCTGCTGCCGACTCCGGCCCCGCCGGTGGTATTGTGCGGCTCCGGGGCACTCGATGGTGCGCTCCGGGCGCAGGCGCAGCGACTTGGCGTGGACGTGCGGTTCGTGGGCCAGGTGGACGCGTCCCATCTCGTCGGGGCGTACAACGCCGCCACGTGCGTCGTCCACACACGCCCCGACGAGGTGTTCGCGCTGGTGCTGATCGAGGCGCTCGCGTGCGGGCGCCCGGTGCTCGCGGTGGACGGCGGCGGCACGCCCGAGCTGTTGGGAGACGCCGGCGTGCTCGCGCCACCGGAAGAGCCGCGGGCGTTCGCCCAGCTGCTGGGGGAGCTGCTCCGCGATCCGGGCCGCCGGGCGGCACTCGCGGCGACGGCCCGACGCCGCGCCGTGGAGCGCTATTCGGTCGAGCGGATGGTCCGTGATTACGCCGGGGTCCTGGAAGCCCTCGGCTAGTGCAGGCCGGTCCCGCCGGCGAGCTGCTTGACCAGATCTCCGATCACCGCTTTGGCGTCACCGAACAGCATCCAGGTGTTGTCCTGCACGTACAGCTCGTTGTCGATGCCGGCGAAGCCCGGGTTCTTGCTCCGTTTGATGGCGAGGACCGTCTTGGCCTTGTCGGCGTCGATAATCGGCATGCCGTAAATGGGACTCCCCTTGGCGTAGCGCGCGGCCGGGTTCACCACGTCGTTGGCGCCGATCACGAGCGCCACGTCGCACTGCGGCATGTCGGGATTGATCTCCTCCATCTCGACGAGCGCGGTGTAGGGAATGTTCGCTTCGGCGAGCAGCACGTTCATGTGGCCCGGCATGCGCCCCGCCACTGGATGAATCGCGAACTTGACCGTGATGCCCCGCTTGGTGAGCTGATCGTACAGCTCGCGCACCTTGTGCTGGGCCTGCGCCACCGCCATGCCGTATCCCGGGATGACGACCACGAGGTTCGCCTGCTCGAGCAGCTGCGCGGCCCCCTCGACCGTTTCCTGCTTCCACGCCTTCTGCTCTCCGCTGATCGCGACCTTCTGCACCGTGCCGAAGGCCCCGAACAGCACGTTGGTGAACGACCGGTTCATCGCCCGGCACATGATGATGGAGAGGATCAGGCCGCTCGAGCCGTCCAGCGCGCCCGCGGTCACGAGCAGCTTGTTGTTGAGCACGAAGCCCATCGCGACGGCCGAGAGCCCGGCGTAGGAGTTGAGGATGGAAATGACGGTGGGCATGTCGGCGCCGCCGATGGGGATGATGAGCAGGACGCCGAACAGCACCGCGAGCCCGACGATGCCGTAGAAGGCCTGTCCCGACCATGACGCCGTCGGGTGCATGACGACGAGCGCGCCCAGGGCCACCGCGAGCGCCAGCACGCCGATGTTGACCACGTTCTGCCCCGGGTAGGTCACCGGGCGCTGCGGAATCCACTTGACCTCCTGCAGCTTGCCCGCGGCCATGAGGCTCCCGGTGAACGTCAGGAATCCGAGGATCACCTCTGCCACGATGGCGCCGGTGCGGAACGCCGTGAGCTGCGCAGGATGTTCGGTCAGGCCGAGGACGTATTCCGCCGTCCCGACCAGGCCGGCCGCGAGCCCGCCGAACGCATGCGACAGCGCGGTTCGCTGCGGCACGGCGGTGAGCGGCACCAGCGAGAGCGGCACGCCGACGACGAAGCCGGCGACGATTGCCAGCACGATCCAGGCGTGGTGCACGATCTCGGGCTGGAACCAGGTCGCCAGCACGGCCACGAGCATCCCCGTGACGCCGGCCACCACCGCGTGGCGGGCGGTCTTGGGGTCGTTCATCCAGTACAGCGCGAAGATGAACAGCGCCGTCGCAAGGATGGCGGCGGCCTGGGCGACGGCGTACGTCATTGCTTCTTGAACATCTTCAGCATCCGGTCCGTGATCAGGAATCCGCTGACGATGTTCGTCATGGAGGCGAACAGCGCGATCGCCCCGAGGACGCGGATGGCCCTCGGGTACTCCGCGCCCGTCACGGCGATCGACCCCACCACGGCAATGGCCGAGATCGCATTGGTGAGCGACATGAGCGGCGTGTACAAGAGGCGCGAGACCCGGCGGATCACCCCCAGCCCGATGAACGTCGCCAGCACGAACACGAACAGCATCGACCAGTAGTCGACCGTCACTGGTTGCTCGGTCACGATTTCCTCACCTCCCCGGCGTGCGTCACGCACGTCTCACGAATGATTTCGTCGTCGAAATCCACGACGAGCTTGCCGTCTCGTGTCACGTGCAACAGGAAACTCGAGATGTTCCTCGCGTACATCTGGCTCGCGTGCAGCGGCAGCGTGCTGGGCAGGTTGAGGGGTCCGAGGATGACGACGCCGTCGCGGCGCACCTCGGCGCCGGGCTCGGTGACCTCGCAGTTCCCGCCCGTCTCCGCGGCCAGATCCACGATCACCGAGCCGGGCTTCATGCCGCGCACGGCGTCGCTGGTGATCAGGATCGGCGCGCGCTTGCCGGGAATCGCCGCGGTCGTGATCACGACGTCGGCGTCCTTCACGTGCTGCGCGATGAAGGCCAGCTCGCGGCGCTGGGTCTCCTCGGAGAGCTGCTTGGCGTAGCCGCCCGCCGCCTCCGCCTGCTCGCCGATCTCGAGCTGCAGGAATTTCGCGCCCAGGCTCTCCACCTGCTCCTTCACGGCCGGGCGCACGTCGAAGGCCGACACGACCGCGCCGAGGCGGCGCGCCGTGGCGATCGCCTGCAGCCCCGCCACGCCGGCCCCCAGGACCAGCACGCGCGCCGGAGGCAGGGTCCCCGCCGCCGTGACGAGCATCGGGAAGAGCCGGCCCGCGGTCGAGGCCGCGAGCAGGACGGCCTTGTAGCCCGCCACGGTCGCCTGCGACGACAGCACGTCCATCGGCTGCGCGCGCGTGATCCGCGGCAGCAACGCGAGACTGAACGCCGTCACCTTGCGCGCCGCGAGCGCGGCCACGACGTCGCGCTCCGCCGCCGGCTGGAACAGCGCGACGAGCGCCGCCCCCTCCCGGCACAGCCCGACCTCCGCCGTCGAGGGTGGCTGCACCTTGAGGACGACGTCGCTCCGCCCCAAGACATCCGCCGGGGTCGCGACCAGACCGGCGCCCGCGGCGCGGTACGCGTCGTCGGGGAACGCCGCTGCCGCCCCGGCGCCCTGCTCCACGAGGACCTCGAACCCGGTCTTCACCAGGCGTCCCGCCGTGTCGGGGACGAGCGCGACACGACGCTCGTTGGCCGCGGTCTCTTTCGGGACCCCGATCTTCATGACGCCTCGAGATGGTATCGGTGAAACCGCAAACGATCGAGTTCCGAGCTAACCCTTCGGCAACGTGCCCTTCTCGCGCGCCTGTGCCAGCAGCCGCTCCGTGAAGTCGAGCCGCTCGGCCAGCTCGCTCACCTGCGACTCGAGCCCGAGCATGCGGTCTTCCAGATCCGACACGCGGCGGTCCCCGGGAGGCGGATCCGCCTCGTCCCCGGCCACGTCCCAGCGCACCAGCCGCCGCCCGTCGACGTCGCGGAAGTCGCCGGCCGCGATCACCACCACGTCGTACAGATACCAGATCCCCATCCCGCCGAGGGTGAGGCACATCCAGATGCCGCTCTGCACCCGACCGGTATAGAAGCGGTGCAGCCCGAACGCGCCGCCCACGACCGCGAGCCCCAGCGCCACGGCGCGGGAGCGATCCGACACGGCGGCCCCCCGCTCTCTCGAGTCGGCCGCCTCGTAACGCGACACCGCGTCCGACGGCACGGTCAGGAAGGGCCGACCGGCCCGATCGACCCGAGCATGGCGTCGAGCTCCTGACGCGGGATCACGCCCGCGCGGCGCGCCATCTCGCTGCCGTGACGGAACACGATGAG
>QHTP01000006.1 GCA_003220855.1 Gemmatimonadota bacterium | reverse complement strand
GCAAGGGGACCCAGGGAAAACTCCTCGCTGAACGGCTGGGTCTGCCGAAGATCACCACCGGCGACATTCTCCGCGCGGCCGTGAAGGCCGAGACGGCGCTCGGCCGCGAAGCGAAGAAGTACATGGACGCAGGCGCGCTCGTGCCCGACAGCGTGATCCTGAGCATGATCAAGGAGGAGCTCGCCAAGCCGGAGGCGCAGCAGGGGGCCGTGCTCGATGGGTTTCCCCGCACCGCCGTCCAGGCCGAGCTCGTGGATCGCACGCTCGGCGAGCGGGGCCAGCGGCTCAATCATATCCTCCTGCTCGACGTGCCTGAAGAAGAGCTGGTGCGCCGGATGACGGGTCGGGCGGCCCACGAAGGGCGCTCGGACGATACGCCCGAGGCCATCCGGACGCGGCTGCAGGTGTACCAGCGCGACACGGCGCCCCTCATCGCCCATTACGCCGAGCGCGGTATCGTCAAGCGCGTGCCGGGCGTGGGCGGGGTGGACGAGATCGCGGCGGAGATCAAGCGGATCATCGGGCGATGATCACGATCAAGTCGCCCCGCGAGATCGAGACGATGGCGTCCGCCGGCCGCATCGTCGCCGCGACGCTCGCACTCGTGGCGCGCCACGTCCGCCCCGGCATCTCCACGGAGGAGCTCGACCGGCTGGCCGAGCAATTCATCCGCTCGCACCCCGGGGCGCGCCCTTCATTCAAGGGGTTGTACGACTTCCCCGCCACGCTCTGCACCTCGATCAACCAGGAGGTGGTCCACGGCATCCCGTCGTCCAAGCGAGTCCTCAAAGCCGGCGATCTCTTGAGCGTCGACGTTGGGGTGTGGGTCGACGGGCTGCACGCGGACTCGGCGGCGACGTTTCCCGTCGGCGCCGTGAGCGCGGACGCGGAGCGGCTGCTCGCCACCACGCGAACCGCCCTCGCGGCCGGCGTCGCCCAGGCGCGGGCCGGCAACCATGTCGGCGATATCGGGCACGCCGTCCAGCAGGTGGCCGAGGGGGCGGGGTACTCCGTCGTGCGCGAGCTCGTGGGACACGGGATCGGATCGTCGTTCCACGAGGATCCGCAGGTGCCGAACTACGGCAAGCCGCGACGCGGACCGCGCCTCGTGCCGGGGATGACCATCGCGATCGAGCCGATGGTGAACGTGGGCGGGGCCGACATCCGCACGCTCGACGACAAGTGGACGGTGGTCACCGAGGACGGCTCGCTCTCCGCCCACTTCGAGCACACGGTGGCCATTGTCGAGAATGGCGGGCCGCCGCGGGTGCTCACGACCGCGGACTGATTTCCCTCTCGAGGCGAGCGATCGCCTCCAACATCGCGCTACCGTGCGCGGGCTCCGACAGGCCGGCGACGTTCACGCGGACGTTCTCGATCGCCCCGGCGACGGCGGCCCGGGCCAGCGCCTCGGCGACCCGGGCGTCCGAGCGGGCATTCTTGTTGCCGATCTCCGCGATCTCGCGCGCGAGCATGACCAGGCGCACGGCCCGCCGGGCGACCTCGACCGGCGGTTGCGCCGCGCCGACGAGCCCCGCGTCGATTGCCCGGCCGCGGCTCGGGTCGTCCTTGGGAATGCCGTAGGCCGCACTGACCTTCGCGTAGGCGGCGGCGTCGTCGTCGACCAGGCGACGCAACTCGCTCCGCAGCGTGTCCGCTTCGATGAGGATCTCCGCGGCGTGCCGCTCGACGGCCGCGTAGGTCTTCCGGCCCACGGTGAGTCGGGCCACCATCGCCACCAGCGCGCCCGCCAGCGCGCCGGCGAGCGCCGCCGCGCTTCCGCCCCCGGGGACGGGAGCCCCACCGGCCACGGCCTCGAGCCAGCCGTCGAGGGTCGGTCCCTCGGCGGCCCGGATCTTCGCCTCGAGCAGGTGGTCGGCGGCGTCGGCGAGCCGCAGCGCGGCGGCGCCCGCGCCCAGGATCGCCCGCTCGGGCACGAGGCCCACCACCTCGCTCTGCACGACGGCGAAGTCGCGGGCGTGCGCCTCGGCCTCGACGGCGCCGTACGCCGCGGCCGGTGGCGTCGTGTCGATGTCGAGCAGGTTCATCGAGACCTGAGCCCGTCCCCCGACCTCGAAACCGGAGGCTTGAACCGCGGGCAGGCCGCCGCTCGACGTCCGGATCCGCTTCGCGATCTCTTTGGCGACGCCCACGTCGGCCGTGTCGAGGTAGATGTTGAACGCCACCAGGAAGGGTCGCGCCCCCACGGCCGTCGCGCCCGCGGTGGGATGGATGCGGCGCGGGCCGAAGTCCGGATCGGCGGCCGGATCGGTGCCGATGCGCTCGCGGAGGCCTTCGAACTCGCCCTTCCGGATGTCCGGCAGGCGCTCCCGCTCGGGCCGCAGGGCCGCCTTGGCATAGAGATAGATCGGGATCTCGAGCTCGGCCGCCGCCCGCTCGCCCAGCCGCCGGGCGAGCGAGACGCACTGCTCCATCGTCACGTCGCGCACGGGGACAAAGGGTACCACGTCGGTCGCCCCCATGCGGGGGTGCTCGCCCGTATGCTTGGTGAGGTCGATCCGTTCCGTGGCGACCCGCATGGCCCGCAGCGCGGCCTCGACGCTCGCGTCTGGAGGGGCGACGAACGTGAACACGGAGCGATTGTGGGACGTGTCCGCCTGCACGTCGAGCAGCCGGACGCCGGGGACGCTGGTGAGCGCCGTGCGGAGGGCCTCGATGGTCCCGGTATTGCGGCCTTCCGAAAAGTTGGGGACGCACTCCACGAGGGGAGCCGGCACGGTCATGCGCTCCGCAGCACGTCCGTCAGCCAGCGATGCAGCCCCGGATTGCCGGCGACGAGAGAACCATGCTGCAGCACGTCGTTCGACCCGTCCAGGGTGGTCACGATGCCACCGGCTTCCCGGATGAGTACCACGCCGGCCGCCACGTCCCACGGCGCTAGGGTCAGCTCCCAGAAGCAGTCGAGGCGGCCGGCCGCCACGTCCGTAAGATCGAGCGCCGCGGCGCCGGCCCGGCGGATGCCGCTCGTCGCTCCCATCACCGCGGCGAACTGGTCCTGGTAGCGGCGCAGCATCGGGAGATTCTTGAACGGGAACCCGGTGCCGACGAGCGCGTGGCGCGGCTCCGTGACGCGCGACACCCGGATCGGGCGTTCGCCTTGCCAGGCGCCGAGCCCCGCTCCACCCCAGTACGCCAGATCACGGGCGACGTCGTGCACGACTCCCACGCGCAGCGCGCCACCCACCGCGCACGCGATCGAGACCGCGTACTGTGGGTATCCGTGCAGATAGTTCGTCGTGCCGTCGAGCGGGTCCACGATCCACGCCACCTCGCCCGCGGGCGCGACGTGCGGCGACAGCTCTTCGCCCATGACCGTACTTCCGGGCACGTCGCGCGTGAGCGCCTCCGTGATCAGCGCTTCCGCCCCTCGGTCGGCCTGGGTCACGAAATCGTGGGGGCCCTTCTCGATCCAGTCCGCCTCGGAGGGCGGCGTGGTGTCTCGAAGAAAGGCGGCCGCCCGCCCGGCGGCGCGCCGGGCCACATCGACTAAGTCTTTGAGTTCTCGCACCTTGCGGTGCTCGCCTCCACCCGCGTAGGTTGTGAGCCCATGGCGCGCGTCTTCTCCGGTATCCAGCCCTCGGGCGAGCTGCACATCGGCAACTATCTGGGCGCGGTGCAGAACTGGGTTCGACTGCAGCACCAGCACGACTGCCTCTTCTCCGTGGTGGACCTGCACGCCATCACGCAGGCCTACGACCCCGCGACGCTGGCGCAGCGCACGATCGAGATGGCGGTCGGGCTGTTCGCCTCCGGGCTCGACCCCGAGCGGGCGATCGTGTTCGTGCAGTCACACGTGCCGGAGCACGCCGAGCTGAATTGGCTCCTGAACACCGTCACGCCGCTCGGCGAGCTCGAGCGCCAGACCCAGTTCAAGGACAAGGCGCAGCGCCAGGCGAGCGTGCCCGCGGGACTCCTCAATTACCCCGTTCTCCAGGCGGCCGACGTGCTGCTGTACGAAGCAACACTCGTGCCCGTGGGCGAGGACCAGCTCCAGCACTTGGAGCTGATGCGTGAGATCGCGCGCCGCTGGAACAGCCGCTTCGCAGATGGCTTCGCGTTCCCGGAGCCCCAGGCGCTGCTCTCCACGGCCAAGCGAGTGCTCGGGCTCGACGGTCAGGCCAAGATGTCGAAGAGTCTCGGCAACACGATCGGCCTCTTCGACTCACCCGAGACCATCTGGGAAAAGCTCAAGCCCGCCGCCACGGATCCCGCGCGGGTCACGCGCAAGGACCCGGGCAACCCGGACGTCTGCAACATTTTTACGATCCACCACGGCTTCTCCCCGCCCGACACGATCACGCTGGTGGCGCACAACTGCCGTACGGCGGGGTGGGGCTGTCTCGACTGCAAACGGGTGCTGGCGGACAATATGATAGCCGCGCTCACACCCATCCGCGAGCGGGCCGAGACGCTGCGCGCGGAGCCGGGCAGGGTGATGGAGCTGCTACGCGGCGGTGCGGCCAAAGCGCGCGCCATCGCGCGCCGCACGATGGCCCAGGTGCGACGCCGCATGGGGTTTCTCGGGGAGGCGGACGGCTGATGCAGCACTTCGTCGCGAGCGTCATCCAGATGTTCCGCCTGGAGCTGTTTCTCCAGCTGTGTCTCGCGACCCTGTTCGGTGGCGCCATCGGGCTCGAGCGGGAGCTCGGCGGCAAGCCCGCGGGGCTGCGGACCAACATCCTGATCTGCCTCGGCTCGGTGCTCTACACCAAGCTGTCCGTCGCGATGGCCGCGGGGAATGCCGATCCCACGCGCATTGCGGCCCAGATCGTGACCGGCGTGGGGTTCATCGGCGCGGGAACGATCCTGCACGCGCGCGGCGCGGTCGTCGGCCTTACGAGCGCCGCCACGATCTGGGTGGTCGCCGCCATCGGCGTGGCGCTGGGCGCCGCCTCGTATTGGGAAGCCGCGGGCACCACGCTGCTGGTGCTGGTCGTGCTCCAGGGGCTGGGGCGCGTCGAGCGGCTGGTGGCGCGGCAGTCCACGCAGAGCACCCTCCTGGTGCACGCCCGCCCCGAGCCCACCGCGCTGGACGAGCTGGAGGCGGTGGTGCGCCGCACCGGCCTCGAGATCGAGCGTCAGGCGAGCCGGCGCGAGAACGTCGACTTAGTGATCGAGTTCACGCTGCGCGGACCAAAGCGGCTGCACGACGAGGTGATGATCGCCCTGCTGCATCACCCGGGCGTGCGCACGGTCTCCACGGGCGAGTGACGCGTCGGCTGGTGGTCGACCTGGCGTCGCCCCGCGCCGCCTGGCGGATCCCGCCCGCCACCGTGCAGAGGATCCGCGCGGCGCTCGGCTCCGGATGGGAGGTGCTCCAGGTCCACGCGCCGGCGGCCTCGGACGGCGACGGCGGCTCGGGGAGCCCCGAGGCGGTCGCGGCCGCGCGCGGCGCGGAGATCTATCTAGGGTATGGCGTACCGGCCGGCGTGGCCGCGGCGGGGCGGGGGACCCTGCGCTGGGTCCATACCGGCACCGCCGGTGTCGGGGCGAGCCTGCCGCATGTCGCCGGCAGCGGGATCGTGCTCACGAACAGCGCCGCCGTGCACGCCGAGCCGATCGCCGACTGGACGATCGCGGCCCTCGCCTACTTCGCCCGCGGCCTGGATCGGATGCGCGCGTTTCAGGCCGCGGAGCACTGGGCGAGCGGCGAACTCACGGCGCTCCCGATCCCGCTCCGCGAATTCACCGAGCTGCGGCTCGGCGTCTTCGGCCTGGGCGGGATCGGCGCGGCGATCGCGCGGCGCGGCCTCGCGCTCGGCATGTGCGTTGCGGGGGTCCGCCGGCGGCCGGAGCGGGGCGGGCCGCCCGGGGTTCGCTGGGTGATGGGTTTCGACGCACTGCCGCGGCTCGCAGCGGAGAGCGATTGCTTCGTGATCGCCGCGCCCCACACGGCGGAGACGAACGGGGCGGTGACCCGGGCGGTGCTCGAACGCCTCCCGACCGACGCGATCGTCGTCAATGTGTCGCGCGGCACGCTCCTGGACGAGACCGCGTTGCTCGACCTGCTGGACGCTTCACGCCTGCGTGGTGCGGCCCTCGACGTGTTCGCCACGGAGCCCCTCCCGCCGGGCCATCCCTTTTGGCGCCACCCGCGCGTGCTCGTGAGCCCCCACGTCGCCGCCGTGACGGCCCGGTTCTGGGACCGGGAGACGGGCCTCATCGTGGACAACATCACCCGCTATCTTGCAGGGTCCCCGCTCACCAACACGGTCGACCCGGAGGCCGGCTACTAGTGGACGAGAAGTCCAAGAGCACCCGCGCCAGCGCCGCAACGCACCAGCGCGGGATCGAGCAGATCATCAAGGCGGCGATCGACCGCAGCGCGTCCGACCTCCACATCAAGGCCGGGGACGTGTTCCGTGCACGCATCGACGGCAAACTCGTCCCGTTCACCAAGCAGCGCCTCACCCCCGAGCAGACCAGGGCCATCGCCCAGCATCTCATCGCCAACGACGAGGACCGTGCCCGGTTGGACAAGCTTCGGGACTACGACTGCTCCTGGGGCATGCCCGGCGTCGGGCGGTTCCGCGTGAACATCCTGCGGCAACGCTCGTCGTTCATGATCGTCATGCGCGTCATCCCGTTCGACGTCCCCACGTTCGACACGCTCAAGCTGCCCGCGATTCTCACCACCGTGGCGGCGGCCGAGCGAGGCATGATCCTCGTGACCGGCGTGACGGGCTCGGGGAAGAGCTCGACCATGGCGGCGCTCGTCAACCACATTAATCAGACGCAGCAGAAGCACGTCGTGACGCTCGAGAACCCGATCGAATTCCTGCATCGCGACATCAACAGCTCGGTGACGCAGCGGGAGATCGGCGTGGACACCGACGGCTTTCGGGCCGGCCTGCACGCCGCGCTCCGCCAGGATCCCGATGTCGTCATGATCGGGGAGATGCCGGATTCCGAAACGATCGACACGGCCCTGAAGGCGGCCGAGACGGGGCATCTCGTCATTTCCAGCCTGCATACGCCGGACGCCGTCAGCACGATCACGCGCCTCGTCTCGATGTTTCCGGCCGAAGAACAGGAGGTCGCGCGGATGCGGTTGTGCGAGGCGCTCCAGGCCGTGGTGTCGCAGCGGCTCCTGCCGCGCCCCGACGGCCACGGGCGGGTGCCTGCCGTGGAGGTCTTGATCTGCACCACCGCCGCGCGCGACCTGATCAAGGATCCCGCCCGCACGCCCGAGCTGCACGACTACATCCGCGACGCACGCGAGCAATTCGGGATGCAGACCTTCGACCAGCACCTGATCGACCTGGCGATGGACGAGGTGGTGACCTACGAGGCGGCGGTGGCGGCTGCCACGAACCCCAAGGAATTCGAGCGCCAGATGCGCGACGAGCGTCGCCACGCCCGGGTCGCCGCGCCCGTGGAGGCGACCCCGCGTCGGTGATGGAGCGGTGACGGCACGGCAGCTCGCGGGCGTACTCGCGCCCATCACGACGCCGTTCGACCCGACCACCGGAGAGGTCACCCCGGTCCACCTGCGGGACAACGTGTTACGCCTGGTGCACGATGGGCTCGACGGGGTGGTAGTGGCGGGCTCGACGGGGGAGTCGGCCCTGCTCGACCCGGACGAGCAGCGGCGCATGGTGGCGTGGGTGAGGGACGTCCTGCCGGACCAGCGCTGGCTCGTGGCCGGCACGGGCGCCGAATCCACGCGACAGGCGGTGGCCCTCACGCGTGCGGCCGGCGCGGAGGGTGCCCACGCCGTGCTCGTCCGGCCCCCGAGCTACTACTCGGCAGCGGTCTCGCCCGCGAGCCTGGTCGATTACTATCGCGCCGTCGCCGAGGCGAGTCCCGTCCCGGTGCTGGTGTACAACATTCCCAAGTACACGCACCTCCCCGTCGCGGCCGCCCTGCTGCAGCAGCTCGCGAGCCACCCCAACATCGTGGGGGTCAAGGACTCATCGGGGGACGTCAAGAACCTCGCCGCCTACCGCGATGCCGTCCCCCGGTGGTCCGTGCTCGTCGGCTCCGGCTCGCTGCTCTACGCGGGCCTCGAGCTGGGGTGCGACGGAGGCATTCTTGCGGTGGCGTGCTTCGCCGCCCAGCTCTGCGCCGGGATGCTCGCGGCGTTCCGGGCCGGCGACCGTACGCGCGCGGGCAACCTCCAGGAGCGTCTGATGCCGCTCGACAAGGAGATCGTGGCCAAGCTCGGGCCGGCGGGGGTGAAGGCGGCGATGGACGCCGTGGGAGGGGGGCTGTACGGCGGGCCGGTGCGCGCTCCGCTGGCGCCCGTTGCGGCGGCGGACCGGGAGCGCGTCGCCAAGCTCGTCGCCGCATGATCGACTATCGGGCCCTGCTGGCCGAGCTGGCCATTCCCAGGCTCGCCGGCACGGCCGCCGCCGAGCCCGTACGCGAGCTTCTGACGCGCGAGCTCGCGGCCCGCGGCCTGGTCGTCATGGAGCACCGCTTCACCGGTCGATCGCTGCTGCACCGGCTCGCCCGGGTCCCGCTCTCGGGCGTCAACCTGATCGCCGTCCGTCCGGGTCCCCGGGTGGTCACGTGGCTGGTGGCGCACTACGACTCGAAGGGCCAGCCACTCTCCATGGCCGCGCGCCTCGGTGCGGCGGCTCTGGTCGGGGTCGGTGTGGTCGAGCTGCTCGGACTCGCGCTGCGCGCCCTGCTCGGCACGGTCCATCCGGGTATCCTGGACGCCGCGCTGGGCGGCGCCGGCGCCGCGGGAGCCGGCCTGCTCGCGCTCAACCGGGTGACCAATCGCTCGGCGGGCGCCGTCGACAATGCGGCGGGCGTTGTCACGGCACTCGCCACGGTTGATACCCTGCCGCCCGAGGCCCGAGTCGGCGTGATCTTTCCGGACGCCGAGGAATTCGGCCTGCTGGGCGCTCGGGCCCTCGTGCGGGAGCGGGCCAACCTGCTCGCCGACACGACCATCGTCAACTTCGACGGCATCGACGACCGCGGCGCCACCATCGCGCTGATGCATCGCGGTGGGGCGACGGTCGACCGGGTGGCGCGTGCCCTCGAAGCGAGACGTGCCCGCTGGCTCCCCGTGGTGGTGGATGGGCTGGCGCTCGCGGCCGTGGCGCGCGAGTGCGTCACGATCATGCGGGGTGACTGGGGCACCACCAGGGTGGTCCATACGCTGCGGGATACCGCCGCGCGACTGACGTTGGACGGCGCCCGCAGCGTGGCGGGGGCGGTCGCCGCGGCGCTCTTCCCAGGATGAAGCCCATCCTTGCGGTCCTCGTTCCAGCGTCCATATTAGAACGCGACTCATTGCGAAACCGGCTGAGCGCTGTAGGCGCTTGGCCGGTCGCTTGCTTCTGGGGCGCGCTACTCCCGCGGGATTGGAGGGAACTCTCCAATCTTGATATGTACTTGAGTGCACCTCGTCATCGTCCGGTCAGACACTTTCTGTCGAGCAGCGCCCTCCTCCCGAGTGGAGGCATCTATGCGCGTCAAACACCCGATCCGGACAGCCCTGAGGGTCCTCGTCAAGAAGGCCCCACTTGAGGCGCAACTCATCGTCACTCGCCGGTGCAACCTGAGCTGCGGCTACTGCACGGAGTACGACAACGTCTCGGACTTCATTCCGCTCGACATCTTGCAGCAGCGGATCGATGCCCTCCACCGGCTACGGGTCGTCAACATCGCTCTGTTGGGCGGGGAGCCATTGATGCACCCGGACCTCCCCGAGATCATCGCCTACGGCGATCGCCGGGCACAGGTCTCTGTCACCACCAACGGCTTCCTCCTGACAGAGGATCTCATCCAGCGGTGCAACGCCGCGGGGCTCGCCAATATGGAGGTGAGCATCGACGCCGTCCGAGCCGACCGGACCGCCTACATCCAGAAGTGCCTCAAGACGACGCGGCCCAAGCTCGCGCTGCTGCGTCGGTTCGCGAAATTCGACGTGTTCGTCAACATGGTGCTGTGTGAGCAGACCATCGGAGATTTCCCGGAGGCGATGCGTGAACTGAAGGACCTCGGATTCCTCGTGACGATCGATCTGCTCCACGACGCTCGGGGAGCGATCCAAATCCAGGGCGAGCAGTATCTCGAGCTTTGGAAGGAGTACTACGTCGACCGCTCACCCCAAGCGTTTCTCGACCAGGCGTACGGCGCGCAACTGCTCAGAGGGCAGCGGCCGCAGTGGAAGTGTCGGGCGGGATCGCGCTTTCTCTACGTGGACGAATTCGGCAAAGCGCAGTTTTGTTCGGCCCAGCGAGGTCGGCTGAACAAACCGATCCTCGAGTACACACGGCAGGACCTTCGGGCATGGGGGCGCACCTACAAGGGCTGCGAGGAGGGGTGTGCCCTCCTGTGCGTGTACCGGGATTCGGTGCTGGACAATCGGCCGGTGCGCACCATCGGGTCCGCACTCCGGCTGGCGTGGCACACGGTCCGAGGGAGGCGGGCGAACGGCCTCGGAAGCAGGGTTATGGCGCGGAGCGAGCCGTGAAGCCAGACGTGTGGAAGCCGTCAAGACGGGTCATGCTTGTCTCCGCCGCACTCTTGGCCGGTGTGGCGGCCGTGTCCCTTACACATCAGGCCGAGGCGCGCGCGGTGTGGCAGGAGCTGACTCTCGTGCCCATAGCCTGGGTCGGGGCCGCGCTGCTCCTCGTCCTGTGCCAACTGGCGTGTCAGGCCTGCCGGCTCTGGGCCATTCTCCCTCGAGACGCCGCCCTCTCCATAGCGCGCACGGCGTACGCCTTCTCACTGGGAGAGTGGGCCAACATCTTCGCTCCAGCGCGCGCGGGGGACGCGCTCAAGGTGGTGCTGCTGAACCGCATCCGCGGCGCGGCGCCGCTCAGCCTGCCCAAGGCGACCGGGGCAATCCTGGCCGACAAGGTCGTGGACGTCGGATCACTGGTCCTCCTCTGCAGCGTCACCGGTGCCGCCAGCCTGATTGCGGCCAGCGCCCGGGCGCGACTCCCCAGCTCGGGCGTCACGCTTGCGGCCGGAGTCATGCTGGCAGCCGTGCTTCTGGGCGTTCGGTACGCGCGCCGCCAGTGGTTCGCGCGGGTCACCGTGCTGCGAAGCGAGCTCGTGAGGGGGCTGGCCGCCCTGAAGGACCCCGGCAGGCTCCTCGCGAGCATCGCCTTCAGCTTGAGCGCGTGGTTCGCCGAGCTGCTCGCCCTGCGCGTGCTCTGCAGCGCCTTGGGGTTCCCGCTGTCGCTCCCGCAACTCGTCCTCGCGCTGGCGGCCTTGAACGTTGGCATCAGCGTTCCCGTGTCGATCGCAAATGTCGGCGTCTATGAGAGCGTCCTGGCGTTCGGCCTGACCCAGGCGGGCGTTCCACTCCCGACGGCCGTCGCCATCGGCACGCTGCACCACGGGCTCGAGCTCTCGGCCACGACCCTCAGCGCGGCGGGACTCTGGCTCTGGATCGCGGCCCGCCGCCAGCCCGATTGCGTGCCGGATCGCCTACCCACGGTCTCCGGGGAGGGCTAAGGAATCGCTCGCGCGTCGCCGGCGAGAGCGCATCTTACACGGCCATGACCCGTCACGTCGTATCCCCGCGGGTCGACGAGCGTTGGGCTGACGGCCCTGCACCGGGCGCCGACGAGCTCGACCAGCTCGTCTACCTCTCCCGTCTCATCGGGCGGGAACCACGCCTTGTGCAACCGGGCGGCGGGAACACGTCGATCAAGCTCGGTGACGCCTTGCTGGTGAAAGGCAGCGGTACCGACTTACGCACGATCGGGCGCGACGGGTTCGCACACCTGTCGCTTCCGCGGCTGGCTGCGCTGCGGGACGTCGCGGTGATGAGCGACGTCGAAATGATGCGGTTCATGGCGAGCTGCATGCTGCAGTCCGGCGGGCCAGAGCCTAGTGTCGAGACGCCGCTGCACTCGCTGCTTCCCCATCGGGTCATCGCGCACACGCACGACGTCGCCACGATGAGCCTTACGAACTTGAGCGACGCGACGGCGGAGCGCCTCGTCGCCGAGCTGTTTCACGAAGAGATCCTCTACGTTCCGTACGTGCGCCCGGGGTTCCCGTTGGCCCAGATGGTGAATGGCATGGTGGACGGCATTTCACCGCGGGCCACGGGCCTCGCGCTGGCGCATCACGGCCTGGTTGTATGGGGAGCGGATCCGGCGGAGTGCTACGCGCGCCTCGTGCGCGTCGTGAACCACATCGAGGAGTACCTCGAGCGGAGCCGGCGCGGTCGAGCGGTGCTGGCGACACCCCGCTCGATCGCGACGGCGGAGGTCCGCCGGCGTTGCGCGGAACTCGTGCTGCCGATCGTGCGCGGCGCGCTCGGGCCGTCCGCGGGGGGTCGGGTGATCCTCCATTTCGACGACGCCGACGAGATCTTGACCGCCCTCGGGGGGGAGCGACTGCCATCGGTGGTCCGCCGCGGGATGGCCACGCCGGAGCACATCCTGCGCGCCGGCCGCCTTCCTCTCTGGCTCGACGTGGATCCGTCCGCGCCGCCGGACCGCATAGCCGACGCGGCCCGCACCCAGATCGCGCAGCAGCGGCAAGAATACGAGGAGTACCACCGGCGCTATGCTGCCCGAGGGGAGCGGCCGCTCGACGACTGGGCCAAGGTCCTGCTCGCGCCGGGGCTGGGGATGATCACGGCGTTCCGGGACAAGCGGGGCGCGGTGACGGCCAATCTGTGCTACCGGGCCGTGCTCGAGACGATCGCGAACGCCGAGGCGATCGACGCTTTCCAGTTCATTCCCGAGCCGGAGGTGTTCGCGTTCGAGCACTGGCCTCTGGAGCGGCGCAAGACCGAGGAGCAGGATGCGCGAGAACGCGCGTCGCTCCTCGTCCCCCGTCACGTCGCCCTGGTGATTGGCGCCGGGAGCGGCATCGGAAGGGCCGCCGTTCGGCGGTTCGCCGAGGAAGGCGCGCACGTCGTGGTCGCGGATCTCGACCAGGCGGCCGCGGAGACGGTGGCGACGGAGGTCGGAGCGGCTCACCCGGGTCGCGCCGTCGCCGTCCCCGTGGACGTCCGGGATGACGCGAGTGTCGCTCACTTGGTCCGCCGCACCGTCCTTGAGTTCGGCGGGCTCGATTGCCTCTTCTACACGGCGGGCCTGGCTCCCCGGTTCGCGGGACTGACGGACATCCGGCGCGAGGATCTCCAGCGACAGCTCGACGTGCACTACCTCGGCGCCGTCCTGGCCATGGGCGCCGCGGCGGCCGTGATGCAACGTCAGCGATCGGGCGGCTCGATCGTTGCGTCGGTGTCGAAGGCCGCGCTCGTGCCCGGGCGGCAGGCTGTGGCGTACGGCGGGAGCAAGGCCGCCCTGTTGCAGGCGCTGCGCGTCGCCGCCGTCGAGTTGGGCGGCGACCGCATTCGGGTGAACGCCATCAACGCCGACCAAGTCGAGACGCCGCTGTTCCGGCGGTTCGTCGAGGAGCGGGCTGCCAGCGGCGGGGTCTCCGTGGAAACGCAGCTGGAGGCATACCGCCGCCGCACCCTCATGGGCGTTTCGCTCATCCCGGCCGAAGCGGTGGCGGACCTCGCCGTGTTGCTAGCGAGTGAGCGATTCCGCTTCACCACCGGGGACATCCTTACCGTCGACGGCGGTCTTCCGGAGGCCTTTCCCCGCTGACGCCGGAGATGGGCCCACCCGTCGGGGTGGGAACGGGTGCGTTGACGCCACTTGCCCGCTGGTCTAGCTTCCCACGGAGGATACTGCAACGCCCCGCGTGTCGGGGCGTTTTTGCTGGGGAGCCATGTTCGGACCCAAGACGCACTGCGTGGTCGTGGTCGGCGCCCAGTGGGGCGACGAGGGGAAAGGCAAGATCGTCGACGTGCTCGCCGAGCGTGCCGACCTGGTGGTGCGCTACCAGGGCGGCGCCAACGCCGGGCACACCGTGCACACCGCTGCCGGGGCGTTCGTGCTCCACCAGATTCCCTCAGGGATAATCCAGGGAGCGATCTGCCTGGTCGGCAACGGCGTCGTGCTCGATCCAGAGACGCTGTTCACGGAGCTCGACGCATTGAGCGAGCGCGGCGTGCGGACCGAGCACAAGCTGTATGTGTCGGAGCGCGCGCACCTGACGCTCCCCTTTCACAAGCTGCTCGACCGAGCCCGCGAAGCCAGTGAGAAGATAGGCACCACCGGGCGCGGCATCGGACCCACCTACGAGGACAAGTACGGGCGGCGGGGCATCCGGGTGGGCGACCTGCGAAATCCCGGGCGCGCGCGGGAGCTCGTGTGCGCGCGGGTGCAGGCGGCGAACCAGTTCCTCGAGGTACTGGGCTCGCCCGAGCGGGCCGACGCCGCGGAGCACGTGCAGCTGCTCGAGCGACTGGCGCCGCGCCTGCTGCCGCTCGCCGTCGACGTGGGACGCGTCGTGTGGGAAGCGTTGCAGCGCGGGGAGTCGGTGCTGCTCGAGGGCGCTCAGGGAGCCCTGCTCGACGTCGACCACGGCACGTACCCGTACGTCACGTCCTCCAACACGACCGCCGGGGGCGCCGCGGTTGGTGCCGGGATCGGACCCACGGCCATCGACGCGGTGCTGGGCGTGGTGAAGGCATACACGACACGCGTGGGCAACGGACCCCTGCCCACCGAGGCCGCTCCGCCGCTCGGGGAGAAGATCCGGGAGCTGGGTGACGAGTTCGGCGCCACGACGGGACGCCCACGGCGCTGCGGCTGGTTCGACGCGGTGGTCGTACGCTACGCCGTGCGGGTCAATGGGCTCACGGGCCTCGCGGTGACCAAGCTGGATGTGCTCGACTCGTTCTCAGAAATCCCCGTGTGCGTGGGCTACCGTCTCGACGGGGAAGCGCTCGATTCGATGCCGGCCGAAGTGGAGCGGCTCGGACGGGTCGAGCCGGTCTACGAGTCGCTGCCAGGCTGGCAGCGATCCTTGAGCATGGTGCGACGGCTGGCGGACCTGCCGCCCGCCGCGCGGGCCTACCTGGATCGGCTCCAGGACCTGGCCCATGCCCCGATTCGCTACGTCAGCGTGGGTACGCACCGCGACCAAATCATCGAAGTGACGTGACACTGTCCCGTTGATGCTCGATCTTGCGGTAATCGGTGCGGGGCCCTGCGGGCTCGCCGTGGGCGTGGCTGCCAAGCGCGCGCACCTCGCCTGCTCGCTCTTCGACAAGGGGCCCGTCGTATCCAGCCTGCAACGCTATCCGCTGTACATGACGTTCTTTTCCACGCCCGAAAAACTTGAGATCGGGGTCCCGTTCGTCAGCGCCGGCGACAAGCCCACGCGGCGCGAAGCGTTGGCGTATTACCGGCGGGTGGCGGAGCACTTCGAGCTGGACGTGCGCCAGTATCACGAGGTCGTGCGCGTGCAGCGTACGCCCGAGGGGTTCGAGCTCGTGGCACGCCACCCGGGCGCCGCGGACCCGGAGACGATCCGCAGCCGCCACGTGGTGTGCGCGACCGGGTATTTCGAGTCGCCCAACCTGCTCGGCGTCCCCGGTGAAGACCTGCCGCACGTGTCGCACTTCTTCGTCGAGCCACACCCATACTGGCAGCAGCGCGTGGTGGTCGTGGGCGGGGGCAATAGCGCCGTCGAGGCCGCGCTCGAGCTCAGCCGCGTGAACGCGCGGGTCACGATGGTGCACTTCCTGGGCGACTTCGACCGCGGCGTGAAACCATGGGTCTTGCCCGACATCACCAACCGCCTCAAGGAGGGCCGCGTGGCCGTGCGCTGGTGCAGCCGCGTGACCGAGATCGCGCGCTCCCACGTCGTGGTGCGCCGTGAGCCGGACGGCGACCGGGAGACGGTGCCGGCGGACTTCGTGCTGGCACTCACGGGCTACCGCGCTGATTTGAGCCTGCTGCGCTCGCTCGGCGTGGCGGTCGACGAGACCACGGGCGTGCCCCGACACGACCCCGCCACCATGGAGACCAACGTTCCCGGCGTCTACATCGCGGGCGTTCTCTCCTCCGGGTTCGAGGCCAACAAGGTCTTCATCGAGAACGGCCGGGAGCACGGCGGCCGGATTTGCGACCACGTAAAAAGCGAACCCCCCAGAGTTGCCCCTGGGGGGTGATCGCCTGCTCGACATCGTGCGCCCTAGAACCCGATGCGAGCGAGACGAAGCCGTCTGCCTTGGCGTCAGAAGCAAGAAGAGTGCCTTGACTGCGATTGCGATCACGGCAGGAGATGCATGCATCAACTCCACCGATACGTGCCGCATAATGCACTATTCAATGCGTAATGCAATATGTCTGATGTAATTCTCGTCGCCCCGGCGGCGTTCAAGGGCACGCTGGGGCCCCGGCAGGTCGCCGAAGCGATCTCCGCGGGTGCGCGTCGCGCTGTGCCCAGCGCCGCCGTGCTGCAATGCCCGATCTCCGATGGCGGTGACGGGTTGCTTGATGCAGTGCTGCCACCCGGGTCGCTGCGGGAGCACCTCAGGGTCACGGGCCCCCTAGGTGAACCGGTGTCGGGCGAGCTCGGCTGGATCGACGCGGAGACCGCGATCTTCGAGAGCGCCACGGCCTGCGGCATCGCGCTGCTCGAGCCGGATCAACTGGATCCGTTGCGGGCCACCACGCGAGGGGTGGGTGAGATGGTGTGGGAAGCCGTCGAGCGCGGTGCCCGGACCGTGGTGGTGGGGCTCGGCGGATCGGCGACAGTGGATGGCGGGACGGGCGCGGCCCGGGGGTTGGGGTGGTCGCTGCGGGATGCGTCCGGCACGGCTCTTCCCGAGGGCGGAGGCTCGCTGGTCCAGCTCGCGGTGCTCGACGGGGGCTGGGCGCTCGAAGCCCGGGTCGTCGCCCTGGCCGATGTGACGACGGCGCTGGTCGGACCACAGGGGGCGGCGCCGCTGTTCGCCCCGCAGAAGGGGGCGGGAGTCGAGGGCGTGAAGCTGCTGTCCCGCGGTCTCGAGCGCCTGGGCGACCTGATGGCCCGCCACGGCCGCGCCGAGCTCGCGACGGTCCCTGGAGGCGGCGCGGCGGGGGGGCTTGGCGCCGGACTCGCGTTCTTCGCCAAGGCGCAGCTCATAGCCGGAGCGGAGTGGGTGCTGTCGCGCGTGGGGTTCGACGCCGCGCTCGCCAACGCGCAGCTGGTGATCACGGGTGAAGGGTCCTTCGACCGCACGTCGCTCGTGGGTAAGGCGTCGGGCGAAGTAGTGCGGCGTGCGCAGGCTGCCAAGAAAAAAGTGGCGGTGATCGCGGGCCGGGTCGAAGGACTGATCGGTCTGCACGCGCTCGACGGCGAGGGGAAGGTGCTCGACGCCCGCGGGCTGACGGTGCTCGCGGAGCGCGCGGTGCGCCAGGCGTTCGGGTTGCCTGCCGCCTAGCGGCGCGTCTATCTTCCGGCCTCTATGCCCCCTACCGACAACATCATGGAGAAGTTGGTGTCGCTCGCCAAGCGACGCGGCTTCGTGTTTCAGTCTTCGGAGATCTACGGCGGCCTCGGCTCCGTGTGGGACTACGGGCCGCTGGGCGTCGAGCTCAAGAAAAACATCAAGGAGCGCTGGTGGCGCTCCATGGTGCACGAGCGCGAGGACATCGAGGGGCTCGACGCCGCGATCCTGATGCATCCCAAGGTCTGGGAGGCGTCGGGCCACGTGGCCGGCTTCACCGATCCCCTGGTGGACTGCAAACACTGCAAGAACCGGTTTCGGGCCGACGACCCTCGTATCAAGGGCACTCCGGGCGAGCCGACGGCGCAGTGTCCGGTGTGCGGGAGCAAGGGCACGCTCACGGCGCCGCGCATGTTCAACCTCATGTTCAAGACGTTCATGGGCCCGGTCGAGGAAGTGGCGGCGGTCGTGTACCTGCGCCCCGAGACGGCGCAGGGCATCTACGTCAATTACCTGAACGTGCTGCAGTCGGCGCGGCAGAAGATTCCCTTCGGCATCGCCCAGATCGGGAAGGCATTCCGCAACGAGATCACACCCGGGAACTTCATCTTCCGTACGCGCGAGTTCGAGCAGATGGAGATGCAGTTCTTCGTGAAGCCGGGCACGGACCTCGAATGGTTCGAGTTCTGGCGTGAGGAGCGCATCAGTACGAGTTTCCGTTTGGCTGGCAGGAATTCGAGGGCATCCACAACCGCACGAACTTCGACCTGTCGCGACACCAGGAATTCTCGGGTAAGAAACTCGAGTACCTGGATCCCGCCACGAACGAACGCTTCGTACCCTACGTCGTGGAGACGTCGGCGGGCGCCGATCGCACGGCCCTCGTGGTGATGGTCGACGCCTACAACGAGGAAGACGTCGAGGGCGAAAAGCGCGTGGTCATGCGGTTCCACCCCGCGCTGGCACCTCTCAAAGCGGCCGTCTTCCCGCTGGTGAACAAGGATGGCATGCCGGAGCTCGCCCGCCGCATCTTCGACGACCTGCGCAAGTCCCACAACGCGTTCTACGACGACGGCGGGTCCATCGGACGGCGCTACCGCCGCCAGGACGAAGCGGGCACACCGTTCGGCATCACGATCGACGGCCAGTCGACGCAGGACGGGACCGTCACGGTGCGCGATCGCGACACCCTGAAGCAGGAGCGCGTCGCTGCCGATCGCCTCGCCGGCTACCTGACGGGCAAGCTCCAGGGCTGATCGCGGTGGGCAAGCGCGTGCTGCTGGTCACCGCGGACCTGCTGTTCCGCTCCAAGCTCGCCGGCGTGGTCGCCGCCGCGGGCGGCGAGGTGACGCGCGACGAGGCGCAGTGTGATCTCGCCGTTCTCGAGCTCGGAGGGCCCGCCGCAGACCGGGTCGTGGAGTTCGTGCGCCGCAGTGTCCCGGTGCTGGCATTCGGCTCGCACGTGCGGCCGGACGCGTTGCGCGCGGCACGGGAGGCGGGCGCGACGGCGGTGCCCAATTCCCAGGTGGTGCAACACCTGATGGAGCTGCTCAAGACGCCGTAGGGGCGCAGCATGCTGCGCCCCTACAGGCCGTGCACCGTCACCGCCGCTTACTTCGCAGCGACCTGCACATCGATCTGCCGCGGCTTGGCCTTCTCGACCTTCGGCAGCGTCACGGTGAGCACGCCGTTCTCGTAACTCGCCTTGATGGAATTCGCGTCCACGGTCGTGGGCAGCGTGAAGCTGCGCTCGAACGCTCCGTAGGTGCGCTCATACCGATGCACCCGGTCGGCGCGCTCTTCGGCCAGCTGCTGCTTCGAGCCCTGAATCGTGAGGACATTGTTCTCCACGGTCAGCTTCATGTCCTCGGGCCGTACGCCGGGAATCTCCGCCGTGATGCGGATGGCGTGGTCTTCCTCGAAGATGTCCACGGGCGGCACCCAGGCCGTGGTGGCGCCGTCGCGCGGCTGCCAGTCCACGCCGAGCAGGCCGTCGTTCAACAGGCGGCCGAGGCGGTTGCTCAGGCCGACGAAGTCCGCCAGCGCCGGATCTCTGGAGATGCGGGGAAGGACCGACATATCTCATTACCTCCTCTAGTTCATTGGTTGACGTTTCCAACCCGGGTTCGCCGGTTCTCGCGACGGACGCCACGCAACGGGCGTGCCGGTTTGTCGAGGCTTCGGTTTGCCACAATGACAATCCTTGGGCTGCAACCGTGGCAAGTCGTGTCAGGTTTGCAGGTGTTATCTTTGCTCACATTGTGACACACACGACCAGCGTCGCGTTGCCGCCGGCGGAGGTGCTGGAGCGGGCCAAGCGGTTCTTTGCCGAGCGGGTCCCCCACGCCGCCGCCTACGTGGAAAAAGAAGGACCCCAGTTCGCGGTGTTGCGAGGTCAGGGCGGCGAGGAAGTCGTGATCCGGGCCTGGGCGGATGGGGCCGGGAAGACGCGGGTGCGGGCGTCCACACTGTTTTTCGATCAGGCGCTTGATCGGTTTTTCTCGACGCTCCCCCTCGAGAGCGCTGTGGAGGTCGGGTGAGCTCGGTCATGGAGCGTTTCGCCGTGCGGGTGATGGTGACGGACGTGTGGGATCAGGTGCTGCTGGCGGTCGAGCCGACGACCACGGTGGCGGAGCTCAAGCGCCAGGCCCTGGCCCAGGCGCTGAAGCGATCGAACCTCCCGCTCGATGAGTACATCGTGAAGTTCCACGGCGCGCAGGTGCTCGACGAGTCGACGACCCTCGCGGCGCTCGCCGTCGCGCCCAACGCGCCGTTCATCGTGTTGCCGGCGCGGCGTCAGCCGGTGCACTGATCGTGTCTCGAGAGCCCCGCACACCGAGTCGTGCGCTGACTACGTTTGCGGTGGGTTTCCTGCTGCTCGACGGCGTGCTGCTCGCATACAGCGGCTTGGCGCTGCATCGGGTGATGCTGGTCCTGTGGGGCGGGGCGTGCCTCGTCGCGGCGGGGCTGGTGGTGTTGGGATGGCGGCGCTACCGTCGGGTGATGGCGGAGTTGGAGCGCGCCCGGCGCGACCTGCGGGCCGAGGCGGAGTCGATTCGCGATCTGCTGCACGGCAAGCACCTGCACAATTGAATGGGCACGCCGCCCGTTCCCGTCGTTCATCACCCCTCCTGTCGGCTGCACGATCCCGGCGCCGGTCACCCCGAGCGCCCCGAGCGGATCGATGCCGTGCTCGGCGCGCTACGCGCGCCGGAGCTGGCCGGCCTGGTGACGTGGCATGAGGCGCGACCGGCGACCCGGGAGCAGCTCGAGTGCGTGCACCCGGCACAGTACCTGAAGGGGTTGGAGGGGCTGGCGCACGCTGGCGGTGGCGCGCTCGACGCGGACACGGTGATGAGCCCGGCCAGCTGGGGGGCGGTGCTCGCGGCGGCGGGGGTAGCAATCGGCGCCGTCGAATGCGGGCTCGCGTCCGGCCGGGCGTTCGGCGCGACGCGGCCCCCCGGTCACCACGCGCTGGCCGCCCGCGCGATGGGTTTCTGCTTCGTCAACAACGCGGTGGTGGCCGCGCGGCACGCGCAGCGGCTCGGCGCGGCGCGCGTGCTGATCGTCGATTGGGACGTCCATCACGGCAACGGCACGCAGGCGCTCGTCGAGCGCGACCCCACCGTCCGCTACGTGTCGATGCATCAGTACCCCTGGTATCCCGGAACCGGCGCCGAGGACGAGCGCGGCGTGGGAAACGTGTTCAACGTGCCGCGTCCGCCGGGGCTCGAGCGCCGGCGGTATGTGCAGGACCTGCTGGCCGCCGTCGACGCGGCGCGCGCCGGCTGGCGGCCCGACCTGCTGCTCGTCTCGGCGGGGTTCGACTCCCTCGCGGGGGACCCGTTGGGAGGGTTTACGCTCGAACCCGAGGACATGGCGTCGTGGACGCGCGCGTTCCGGGAGCGGGTGGCACCGTCGCCCGTCGTGGGCCTGCTCGAGGGGGGCTACCGGCTCGATCTGCTGGCGGCGGGCGCCCGCGCGCACGTGGAGGCATTGGCGTGAGACACCGGACACTGCCGTGCCGCTGACGCTCGCCACCGAGGTCGTCACGTTGAAGACCAAGCACCCATTCGTGATCGCGCGTGGTGGGGACGACGAAACCCGGGTGGTGTGGGTGCGCCTCACCGATGCGGACGGGGTGGAAGGGTGGGGCGAAGCCGATCCGTCCCGCTACTACGGCGAGACGGCGGACACGGTGCTGACGGTGCTGCAGCGACTGGCACCACATCTGCCCCGGGACCCGTTCGACCTGGAGGCGGCGGAGGCGCGGTTTGCGCAGACGGTGCCGAAGAACGGAGCGGCGCGGGCTGCGCTCTCGGCGGCCCTGCACGACCTCGTGGGCAAACGGCTCAGTCAGCCGGTCTGGAAGCTGTGGGGGCTCGATCCCGTGCGGGCGCCGCGCTCCTCGTTCACGATCGGCCTCGACACCCCCGAGAAGATGCGCCAAAAGGTGGTCGAGGCCTCGCCCTATCCGATCCTCAAGATCAAGCTCGGCACGGAGCACGACGAGCAGATCCTGCGCGTCATCCGCGACGCCACCGACAAGCCGCTCCGGGTGGATGCGAACGCCGGGTGGACGCGGGACCGCGCGCTTCGGATGTTCCCGGTCCTGAAGGAATACGGCGTGGAGTTCGTGGAGCAGCCGCTTCCGCCGGAGGACCTCGAGGGGATCGCCGCCCTGCACCGCCGGGGCATCCTGCCGGTGGTCGTGGATGAGAGCTGCATTGTGGCCGCGGACATTCCCCGGCTCGCGGGCGCGGTGGACGGGATCAACATCAAGCTCGCCAAGTGCGGCTCGCTGCGCGAAGCACTGCGCATGATCGCGACGGCCCGGGCGCACGGCATGCTGGTGATGGTCGGCTGCATGATCGAGTCGTCGCTGGGGATCACGGCGGCCGCCCACTTCACGCCGCTGGTGGACGCCGCCGACTTGGACGGCGCCGCGCTCACGGCGAACGATCCGTTCGTCGGTGCCACGATAGACGGCGGACAGATCCGTCTCCCCACGGGGCCGGGGCTGGGTGTGCGGCGGCGGACCGAACGCGGTGGGTGAGGCGCGATGAGCGCGAGTGAACTCGCGGCTCGGCGGCTGCCGCTGAAAGCGGCTTCAGCCGTTGGCGCCGAGTCGCGGCTTCAGCCGCGCTACGCCGAGATCGTCCTCCCGCTCCCGGTGCCGCGCCCCTACACCTACGAGATTCCGGGCGAGCTAGCTCGCCGTGTGGTGCCCGGGGCGCGCGTGGTGGTCCCGGTACAGCGGCGCAGGGTCGTGGGCGTGGTCACCGCGGTCGATGTGACCGCTCCCGCGGTGACCGCGAAGGCGATCGGGGCCGCTCCGGACGAGGAGCCGGCGCTCACCGGGCCGCTGCTCGAGCTGGGACACTGGATCAGCCGGTACTACGGGACGCCGCCGGGATGGGCGCTGCGCGCCCTGCTTCCGGGCGCCCTGTGGAGCGTGGAGCGCCCGGCGGGGCCGGCCGAGGGGACCGACCGTGTGGTGGCGCTGGTCGCGGCCGTGCCGTCGTTGCTCGAACGGGAGCGTGTGTTCAAGCGATCGCCCAAGCGGCGGGTGGCATACGAAGCGCTCGAGGCCCTGGGGGGCTCGGCGCCGGTGCGCCACCTGGTGCAGCGATTGGGCCTCTCTCCGAGCGTGCTCGAGGGACTGGTGCGGCAAGGGCTCGCCCGCTACGCCGACGTGGCTCGCCCCCGCGATCCGTTCGCCGGGCTCTCGTCGCCCCCGCCCCCCGAACTGACGGCCGACCAGCGCCGCGTGGTGGCGGGCATCCTCGCGACGCCGCAAGGGACACCCGTGCTGATCCAGGGAGTGACGGGCTCCGGCAAGACGCTGGTCTACCTCGACGTGCTTCGTAGCGTCGTAGCATCGGGTGACGGGGCCATTTTGCTCGTCCCCGAGATCGCGCTAACGCCCCAAACCGTGGCGCGGGTGCGTGGCGTGTTCGGGGACCAGGTGGCCGTGCTGCACTCCGCGCTCTCGGACGGCGAGCGGGCCGACGCGTGGCGTGCGTTGCGGCGGGGCGAGCGGCGGGTGGCGGTGGGCCCGAGGTCGGCGGTGTTCGCACCGGTCCAGCGGCTCGCCGCGATCGTCGTGGACGAAGAGCACGAGCCCAGTTACAAGCAGGGGAGCGCGCCGCGCTACCACGCCCGCGACGTGGCGCTGGCGCGCGCCCGGCTCGAGGGCGCGCGCGTGATCCTCGGCAGCGCCACGCCCTCGCTCGAGACCCTGCACCTCGCGGCCCAGGGCCGCGTGGCGCGCTTCGAGCTGCCCGAGCGCATCGGGGCCCGCCCGCTGCCGGCGGTCGAGGTGGTGGACCTGCGGAGCGCGGAGCGTGTGCCCGACGCGCGCGGCGTTCCCTGGACCACGGCGCTGGACGAGGCGGTGCAGGGCGCACTCGGTCGGCGCGAGCAGGTGATCCTGCTCCTGAACCGCCGGGGGTTCGCCACCTACCTGCAGTGTCCCGCGTGCGGCGACGTACCCGACTGCCCGCACTGCGCCATCGCGCTCACCGTGCACCAGACGCCGCCCGCGTTCCGCTGCCACTACTGCGGTCACGAAGAGACGATCCCGACCGCGTGCCGCATGTGCGGCAAGGAGGTCCAGCGCATGCGCGGCCTCGGCACCCAGCAGCTTGAGCACTTCGTCGCACGCCGCTTTCCGGCTGCCAGCATCGCGCGCATGGACCTGGATACGACCAGCTCCAAGTGGGCGCATCACCGGATACTCGAGCGCATGGCCCAGGGCAAGCTGGACATCCTGCTCGGCACGCAGATGATCGCCAAGGGACTCGACTTTCCCAACGTCACGGTCGTGGGTGTGGTGGACGCGGACACGGGGCTCCACCTGCCCGATTTCCGAGCTGCGGAGCGGACGTTTCAGCTGGTGGCCCAGGTCGCGGGTCGGGCCGGGCGGGGGCCCAAGGGGGGACGCGTGTACGTGCAGACCCGGGCGCCGGACCACCACGCCATTCGCGCCGCCGCAGCCCACTCGGTTTCCCAGTTCGCCGCGGTCGAGGTTCCGCTGCGTGCCCCGCCGCATCCGGCGTATCCGCCGCACGTCGGCCTGGCGCGTTTCGTGGCGTCGGACCAAGTGGCGGCACGAGCACAGGAAGTGGCGGAGGGTGTGGCGGCATGGCTGCGACGCGTGAACGCGGAGCGACTGCAAGAGGCGCTCAGTGTACTCGGGCCGGCGCCCTGCCCGATCGCGCGCCTGAAGGGGCGGTGGCGTTGGCACGTGCTCGTGAAGGCGACAGAGCCGCGCGCCATCGGTCGCGTGGTGCGCGCCCTCGGCGCGCGAGCGCGGGGCGTCGTTGTGGATCGGGATCCCGTGTCGCTCTTGTGATTCCGCATTAGCTTTCTCCGTCTGTGACGACCGGTCCGCGGTTCCAGTACCGTCCGCCCGACTTCGCGGCGCCGCCGCTCGCCGGAGCGCCCGACGCGCGTTTCGAGCCCGCGCCCGCCGACGGGGTGCTGCCCGACCGGTTCTTCTCGACGACCAACCTCCCCACCTACGTACGGGCGACGGGCGCCTGGCGCCGGCCGCGGCTACCGCGCATGGACTGCGTCATCGTGCTGCACCCGGGTGGGGATCTCGTCGTAACCGAGCCCCGCCGGGTGCGCCGGGGCCAGCTCGTGGCGGTCGGCACCGAGGAGGACGGCCGCGAGGGCATCTTCGTCCACACCGAGGGCTTCCTCGGCGGCGTGCACAGCGCCAACGAGTTCGGGTTCATGCAGACCGAGGTGTCCCGCGAGAAGCCCGTGGATTATGCGGTGCTGGCGCAGCTGCTCGGCGAGGAGAGGCGTCGCAGCGGCAAGATCATGTGGGTGGTGGGTCCCGCGCTGGTGCACGCCCGGGCGCGCGAGGACATGATCTGGTTCATTCAGAACGGGTACGTCCAGTCGTTCCTCGGGGGGAACGCCGTCGCGGTGCACGACCTGGAGGCGGCGATCTTCGGGACGACGCTCGGGATGACGAGCTCGGGCCAGGGCGTCGAAGGCGGCCACGCGCTGCACATGCGCGCGATCAACCGGGTGCGCCGCGTGGGCGGGATTGCCGCGGCGGTGCGGCAGGGACTCGTGACGTCGGGCATCATGCACGCGCTCGTGACGCACCAGGTGCCGTTCGTGCTCGCCGGCTCGATCCGCGACGACGGGCCGCTGCCGGAGGTGCTGTCGGACACCCTGGCGGCCCAAGACGCGATGCGGGAGCGGACCGCGCAGGCGACGTTCGCGGTGTTCGTGGCGACCGCGCTACACGCGATCGCCGTCGGCAACATGCTGCCGGCATTCGTGGATGCGTCGCGGCCGGAGGAGCTGCGACCGCTCACGACGATCTGCGTCGATCAGACCGAGTTCGTGGTCAACAAGCTGCGGGACCGCGGCACGCACCAGGCCTATGGCGTGGTCACAAACGCCCAGGACTTCATGCACGTGCTGCGGTTTTACGTGGAGCGATGGGAGCAGGCGCAGGCGCCGGCGACCGTGCTCCGCTAGCGCCCGGCCGCGGGCCGGGGTGGGCGAAGCTGGCCGAGGCCGTCGCCCGTCACGTGCCGCCCGCCGAGATCGAGACGATCTATCTGTTCCGCCCCTGGAAACGGGAGGGCCGGGAATGGGGGACGGCGGTGGTGGCGTGCCGCGCCGGCGAAGCCGGCGGCCGGTTGCGCGTCTACACGGCCCGCTACATGCTCGTCGTCCGCGGGAAGGAGCGGGGCCAGGCGCGCGTCACCGTCGAGGAGACCGCCCTCTCACCCGCGGAGGTCATCGAGCGGGTGATGCAGGGCGCCGCCGAGCGCTCGGGTGATCCGGACCCGCCGGTGGCGGTCGGGCCGGCGGTGTGGTATGAAGGCTAAAGGGAGGTGACCGGTTGATCGACTCGCGAATGTTCGTGCCCACCAAGGCCTTCCTCACCAAGGGCGTTGGCCGGCACAAGGAGAAGCTCACGAGCTTCGAGATGGCGCTGCGCGACGCCCATCTGGCGAACTTCAACCTGGTGCGGGTAAGCTCGATCTTCCCGCCCCACTGTGAGCTGGTGGACCGGGAGGAGGGCCTCTCCCTCATGAAGCCCGGCCAGGTCGTCTTCGCGGTCATCGCCGAATCGTCCACCAACGAGCCCAGCCGCCTGGTTGCGGCGTCCATCGGCGTGGCCATGCCCGCGGACGCCTCACACCACGGCTACATCTCCGAGCACCACAGCTACGGTCAGAACGAGATCACCTCGGGGGAATACGCCGAGGACCTGGCCGCCTCGATGCTTGCGACGGTGCTGGGGGTCCCCTTCGACCCCGACAAGGCATGGGACGAGCGACGTGAACAGTGGCTGCTCTCGGGCGACATCGTCCGCACGATGAACGTCACCTCCACCGCCGAGTGCGGGGATGACGGTCGCTGGACCACGGTGGTCTCGGCGGTCTGCTTCTGCGGGTGACGCCGTCGTTCGCCCTCGCCTTCGTGGCCGGGCTGCTCAGCTTTCTCTCTCCCTGCGTGCTGCCCCTCATCCCCAGCTACGTCGGGTTTCTCACGGGCCTGACGCTGGAAGAGCTTGAGGTGCGCCGGGGCACGGCCGTGGCACACGCGCTGTGGTTCGTGGCCGGGTTCTCCCTCATCTTCATCGCCCTCGGCGCCACGGCGTCCGCGCTCGGTGTGCTGCTGCTCCGTTCTCAAGTATGGATCGGGCGGATCGGTGGCGTCGTCGTCATTCTCTTCGGGCTGTACCTGCTCGGCGTGCTGCGCCCGGCGCTCCTGATGCGCGAGCGCAAGGTCCAGCTCGCCCGCAAGCCGCTCGGCTACCTTGGCTCGGCCTTCGTCGGCATCACGTTCGGCGCCGCGTGGACACCCTGCATCGGTCCCATCCTCGGCGCGATTCTCACGCTGGCGGCCGCTCAAACGAGCGTTGGACGCGGCGCGGCCCTGCTCACGGCCTATTCGGCCGGCCTGGCGCTGCCCTTCGTGGTCACCGCGCTCGCGCTCGACCGGTTCCTGGCGTGGTTCCAGCGGTTCCGCCCGTATCTCGTCTGGGTCGAGCGGACCGCGGGGACCCTATTGATCCTGCTCGGGCTGCTGCTCGTCACCGACCGCTTCACGCTGCTCGCCGGCTGGCTGCAGGGGCTCACGCCGGAATTCCTCAAGAGCCGGCTTTAATCCACACGATGTCCTAAAGGACACCGCCCGCGTGCTTTAGCACGGCGCGGGCCGGGCCCACGTTTCAACCTGGGAACTTAGGGGGCCACTTTCCTATATTAGGTGCCTGCGAAGCTAAGTGCCTGCGAAACTCAATGAGAGGGACTAAATGATCAGGCTACCGAAGCACGGATCCCTTGTTGCCGCGCTGGCGGGTGTCGCGTTCCTCGCCTGCGTCAAGGGTGAGCAGACGAGCCGGTCGGCCGATTCGACGGCGCGCAACCTCACCCTCGCCCCGACCGAGTCCACGGCGGCCATGAAGGACGTGCCGGCTGCGGCGAAGGAGCCGGCCAAGGCGGCGCCCGAGAAGGCGACACCCGTCAAGAAGCCGGCGCCCCCGAAGCCCGCGGCGCCGGCTCCGCTCACCCTCGCGGCTGGGTCTCGCGTCCCGCTCGCGGCGAGCGACACGATCACGACCCGCACGGCCAAGGCCGGTGACGCCTTCAGTGCCACCGTGAGCCAGGACGTGAAGGACCCGAGCGGGCGCGTTGTGATTCCGGCCGGCGCGAGCGTGTCGGGCACGATCGCGGCCGCTGAGCCCGCGCCGAACCCGAACTCGACCGGCAGGATCGAGTTGTCGGTCACGAGCGTGTCGGTGCGCGGCGCGAGCTACGCGATCGACGCTTCGGTCGTCGCACAGGACACCGTGATGAAGGGCCGGGGCGTGACGAAGGCGGACGTCGCGAAAGTGGGCGGCGGCGCCGTGGCTGGCGCCATCGTCGGGAAGCTGCTCGGCAAGAATACAAAAGGAGCGCTGATCGGTGGAGCGGTCGGTGCCGCGGCCGGGGCTGCTGCCGCGCGCGCGTCGCGCGACATCGACGTCGTCATCCCCAAGGGCGCGGCGATCACGATCAAGCTGAACAAGCCGCTGACGGTCAAGCACGCGTAGCGGCGTCCCTCAGTACCCCGCCGCCCCGCCGCCGCGCCTGGGATCCGCCACTCCGACCCAGCCGGCGGCGGTGCGGGCGACGGCGTTCACCTCGGTCTTGTAGGTCCACGTCTCGACCTTGTGCCCCATCGCCTCGAGCGAGTCGATGGCCGCCTGCTCGAACCCGTTGCGCTCGAGGAATACGACGTCCGGCTGCGCCTGGTGATGCAGCCGCGGGGCCCCGACCGCCTCGGCGAGCGACATGCCCTGGTCCACCACATCGCTGATCACCTGGTACACGGCCGTGGTGATCCGCGAGCCGCCGGGCGAGCCGAGCACGAGCGCGAGCCGGCCTGCGGAATCGACCACGATCGACGGCGTCATCGCGGAGAGCATGCGCTTGCCGGGCGCGATGGCGTTCGCCTCGCCCTGGACCAGGCCGAACAGATTGGGCCTCCCCGGCGCCGACATGAAATCGTCCATCTCGTCGTTCAAGAGGAATCCGGCCCCGGTCACCGTCACCGCGCTGCCGAAATCGTTGTTCAGCGTGTAGGTGCAGGCGATGGCGGAGCCGTCCGCATCGACGATCGAAAAGTGCGTCGTCTCCGTTCCCTCGGAGCGCCCTCCCGACACGGGTACCGCCGGCGTCGCCCGGCGCGGATCGATCTCGGCGCGTAACGAACCGGCATACTGCTTCGACAGCAGCCGGTCGAGCGGAATCTGGACGAAGTCGGGATCTCCCAGCAAGGCGTTGCGGTCGGTGTACGCGCGGCGCATCGCCTCGGTCTGGAGGTGCATCAGCTCCGCACTGCCGAACGGCGGAACCGGAGCGTACCCCTCCATCACGTTGAGGATCTCTGCCAGGGTGACGCCCCCACCGGACGGCGGTGGCATGGTGTAGATCGTGTAGCCGCGATACTTGATCTCGATGGGGTCGCGCCACTTGGCGACATAGTGCGCGAGGTCTTCGCGCGTGATCAACCCGCCGCCGCGCGCCATCTCTCGCACGATGAGGTGCGCGATACCGCCGGTGTAGAACGGCGCGGCGCCGCTGTCGGCGATCAGCTGCAGCGTGCGGGTGAGCTCGGGCTGCACGAAGCGGGTTCCGGGAGGCGGTGCGGCTCCGTCCACCAGGAATTGCGCCCGCGAAGCGGTGAACCGGCCGAGCCGCTCGGCTTCGCGTTCGATCACGTGGCTGCGCGGGCCGTCGAGCACGTAGCCGTCGCGTGCCAACGCGATAGCGGGCACGAGCAGCTCCTTCCAGGGGAGCCGGCCGAATTTTCGGTGCGCCTCGTACATCCCGGCGACCGTTCCGGGAACTCCGACCGAGCGATGGCCCGTGAGCGATGAGCCGATCGCATTGCCTGCCGTGTCGACGTACATGTCCCGCGTCGCCCGCGTGGGGGCGGTCTCGCGAAAGTCGAGCGCGCCGACCGTGCCGTCCTGCATCCGGGCGACCAGGAACCCGCCTCCCCCGATGTTGCCCGCCACGGGGTGGACGACCGCCAACGCGAACGCCACCGCCACCGCGGCGTCGACCGCGTTGCCGCCCCGGCGCAAGATGTCCACGCCGACGTCGCTCGCCAGGGGATGCGACGTCACTACCATGGCGTGATCACCGCTGACCGACTTGACGCGCTGGGTGAGCGGCCAGTCGGCCGCAATGAGCACGCGACCGACCGTCCCCCCGAGCACCGCGGCCCGCGCGGACGTGTCGACAGCCGGGGGCGAGATCGCCGGGGGAAGGGAGTCGAGGGCGCCGGGGGCCATGGGGATCGTCTCCGGCGCCTTGATGCCGCCGCGGCACGCCGTCAGCACCAGCAGGCCGAGACCGAGCGATCTGCGCATGTCGAATTGTGCACGTTGACCCGAGTTCGGGTCAACGTCTAACTTGGGGCCATCCGTGCCCCCTTCATGACCGTTCCGCCTCCCGACTACCGCGATCCGCGGCTCACCGAGCAGCGCAACCCGCGCACCCAGCGTATCGACGTCGCCGCGAGCCTCGAGATCGTCGATCTGATCAATGCGGAGGACGCCAGCGTCGCTCCGGCGGTCCACCTGGTACGCCAGGACGTGGCCCGGGCCATCGACCTGGTGGTCGACGCACTCCGGCGCGGCGGACGGCTGATTTACGTGGGCGCCGGGACCTCCGGGCGGCTCGGCGTGCTGGATGCGAGCGAGTGCCCGCCCACGTTCGGGACCCCGCCCGAGATGGTGGTGGGCGTGATCGCGGGCGGCTACACGGCGCTCGTGAAGAGCAGCGAGGGCGCCGAGGACGATGTGAACGCGGGGATGGAAGCGATGGATCAGGCGCGGGTGACGGCGCGCGACTTCGTGCTCGGAATCGCGGCCAGCGGGACCACGCCGTACGTGCGCGCCGCCTTGTCGCGCGCCCAGACGATCGGCGCGACCACCGGGCTGGTCTCGTGCTCCGATCCACCCCAGGTGCTGCGCGCGACGTGCGACGTGCTCGTCCTCCCCAAGGTCGGCCCCGAGGCGCTCACCGGCTCGACCCGCATGAAGGCCGGCACGGCGACGAAGCTGGTCCTCAACACGATCTCCACCGGCGCGATGATCCGCTTGGGACGTGCCTACGGCAATCTGATGGTCGACCTTAAGGCGGTTTCCGACAAACTGCGCGACCGGGGCGAGCGCATCGTGATGGAGTGCTGCGGGGTCGATCGCGGGGCGGCGCGGGCCGCGATCGACGCGGCGGGCGGCAGCGTGAAGCTCGCGATCGTCATGGTGCGGACGGGGACGGGACGGACGGAGGCCGAGCAGACGCTCGCCGCGGCGGGCGGCTTCGTGCGCCGTGCCGTGGGCGACCCGCCGCCGGTCGCATGACGGCCCTCCTCGCCGTCGGCGTGATGTCGGGCACCTCGCTCGACGGCGTCTCGACGGCGCTGGTCCGGTTGACGGACGACCCCCTCGAGGCCCGACTCGTGGCGTTCCGTCAGGACGCATATGCGGCCGCGGAGCGGGGCCAGATCATCGACGCGATCGCGCGCGGCGGCTCGCGCGATCTGGCGCTCTTGCACGTGGCGCTGGGCGAGCGCTTCGCGGGCGCCGTGCTGCAGCTGCTCGCGGCGGCGAAGGTGGCGCCCCGCGAGGTGGCGTTCGTGGCGTCGCATGGCCAGACGGTGTGGCA